>JASLVT010000147.1 GCA_030741175.1 Porticoccaceae bacterium | reverse complement strand
CGGCAATGATGATGGGGTAATTGAATTTCTAGAATCACAGGTTGATGTCGCCTCTATGCTAGCCGATATCATTGGCTTTTTAACTCGATGGATCCCAAAGTTTCAAGAAAATAACCGTAGCTATATGACCATATCAATTGGTTGTACGGGCGGCCAGCACCGCTCCGTCTATCTAGCCAATAGACTCGGTGAACACTTTTCTCAACAGCATCCCCTTGTCAAAGTAGTTCATAAAGAGCTACCTAGCTAATGAGAATACATCTGCAACTATGATCCGTCGCGAACTGACAATTATCAATAAGTTGGGCTTGCATGCACGTGCGGCAACCAAGCTTGCCGCTGCCGCAGGACGCTATGCATGCACAGTTCGAACAGGTCAAGCAGAGCCACTGGTAGACGCCAAAAGTATCATGTCACTTATGCTTTTGGCTGCAACTCAGGGGACAGCATTAATCTTTGAGTTTAGTGGCGCCGATGAGCAGGAGGCCTGCGACGAAATAACTGCGCTACTGGCCGATTATTTTGGTGAGGGTGAATAAATTTAACTTAAGCATTTAAGATTGACATAACGCTATCCGTAAACAGCATAGCTCGCTAAAATGGAGTTGGGCGTGCATCTTGGTTTTAATAAGGGAATAAACCAATGACCGATATCAAAAATACTAATCTATTGGCAACATTGGGTAGTGCCATTGATTCAGTCACATTGAATCAGGTTCGTCATATTCTCAACAATCTCTCACCGCCAGACGTCGCACATCAACTGGAAACTGCTCCACCAAAGTTTCGTCATATTCTATGGGAATTAGTTGACCCTGAAATATCAGGTGAAGTAATCCAAGAGTTATCGGATGATATCCAACAAGAATTCCTTGATGAAATGGACAGTGCAGAAGTTGCATCGCTCACCGAGGGGTTGAACGTCGATGATATCGTCGATATTTTACAACATCTCCCAGATCAAATGATTCCTGAAGTCTTGCAAGCCATGTCTGTGCAAGATAGACAGCGAGTTGAGTCAGTACTCACTTATGATGAAGAGACTGCCGGTGGTCTTATGGACACCGAGATCATCACTGTTAGAGCCGATATTACGGTCGACGTAGTGTTGCGTTACTTACGTCGCTTTGAGGAGATTCCAGATCTCACAGATAATCTTTTTGTGGTCAGCCGAAATGATATTTTCCTCGGCAACTTAGCATTGGGCAGTCTTCTGACATCGAGCCCCACAACTAGGGTACGAGAGGTCATGGACACTGAAGTGCAGGCTATCCATGTCGATCTTACTGACTCGGATGTAGCTCAGCTTTTCCAGCGACAGGATCTCGTTTCTGCACCAGTAGTCGATGACAACAATCGTTTGCTCGGTCGCATCACTATCGATGATGTCGTCGATGTGATTGTTGAGGACGCCGATCATTCATTATTGGCTATGGCTGGGCTTAGCGATACCGAAGATACCTTCTCATCAATTACTCGCACCGCGCCGCGCCGCGCGGTGTGGCTGGGCGTAAATCTGCTCACAGCGATAATTGCCTCCAGCGCAATTAGTCTCTTTGAAGGTACTTTAGATAAAGTCGTCGCACTCGCAATACTTATGCCAATAGTAGCCAGTATGGGCGGCGTTGCCGGCAGTCAGACTCTGACTGTGGTGATTCGTGGTATGGCCTTAGGTCAAGTAGAGCGAAGTAACCTCTCCTGGTTGCTGAGCAAGGAATTTAGCGTTGGCGCACTCAACGGTATGCTCTATGCATTAGTTGTTGGTGCAGTAGTGTCACTGTGGTTTCAAGACCCACTAATGGCGTTGATTATCGGTGCTGCTATGGCGATTAATTTGGTGGCGGCGGCACTTACAGGCACCCTTTTGCCAGTGATGTTGCGAGCAATAAACATCGATCCAGCGCTGGCTGGTACCGTCATTTTGACCACAGTAACGGATATTGTAGGGTTTGTGTCTTTCCTTGGCCTCGCCACAGTATATTTATCATGATAGATACAGAAACAGATCAGCCTGAGTGGGATGGCCCAAGTAAATCTCAACTCAAACGAGATAGCCAAGCTCTACAAGATATGGGCTCTCAATTAGTGGCTATGCCTGAAGGCAAGCTGCAAAAATTCGATCTTCCAGACAATCTGTCCGAGGCAATTTATGAGGCTCGCCGATTAAAGAGCCGCGAAGCCAAGCGCCGCCAACTGCAATATATCGGCAAATTGATGCGCACTGTAGATATCGAGGCTATCACCCATACGCTTGAAAAGATGGATCATCAATCACAGACCTATCGCCAGCATTTTGCACAACTGGAAAACTGGCGAGACCGATTAATCGATCAAGGTGCGCCAGTGATTGAAGAATTTATTCAACTGTACCCCGATGCTGATCGTCAACAATTGCGTAATCTTCAGCGACAGGCCAATAGAGAGAGAGAAACCAACAAGCCGCCGACAGCGGCGCGTAAATTATTCGCCTATCTACGAGACATAGCAGAGTAATAACCGGAATTCCTTGAGTTACAGTCTGTGATGCTCAGCGACAGGCATTTCAGCTCTTAGGCGCTCGATTCTGCCAAGATCCACCTCCGCCATCACCACACCATCACCATCGTCCATTGACGACAATATATTTCCCCATGGATCGATAATACAGCTCCCGCCCCAGAGACCTCGGCGCTGATTATCTCGATCCACCAGATTGGCTCCGATGACAAAAACTTGATTTTCAATCGCTCGAGCTCGCAATAAAACCTGCCAGTGATCCTTTCCTGTGGCAGAGGTGAATGCCGCCGGCACAGCAATGATTTGCGCATCTAACTGAGCCAGTTGGCGATAGAGTTCAGCAAATCTTAAATCGTAACAGACCGTCATACCCAATATCGCCAGATTAGTGGGTACAGCAGTGACTCGCTCACCGGCAGAAAAGTCGTCTGACTCTCTGTAACGTCTAGCTTGCCCCCCCGCCGTTACATCAACATCAAACAAATGTATTTTGTCATAGTGATCGACAATTTCACCCTGTGGATTCAGTAAATAACAACGTGCACAAGGCTTGGATTTATCCTCCATCACCGGTACTGTACCTGCAACTAACCACAGCCCCTGTTGCGACGCCTGCTCTGCAAGAAACTGACGCACTGGTCCCTGATCATCAGACTCAGCACAGCCAACCTGCATTAAATCGCGCTGCCCATAATAGGCAAAGTTTTCTGGCAGTACCGCTAATTGAGCACCAGCATCGGCAGCTTGGCGAAGCAATTCTGCCGCACTGTATAAATTGGCATCAACAGATGATTGCGGTTTAAACTGTATCGCCGCAACATTTATACTCATAAGGTTTCTCACTGCTTATTGATCTGGCGCTAGTTTAGTATTTTCCTGATCGTCCGCAGGCTCTGCTAGCATGTCTTCAGCCACCGGCGCCTTCAACTCTGCGGCAAAAATTTTATCTACCGCAACAGTAATATCATCCCAGGGCCCAGTGACGTCGTAACTAATACTTGAAAGTCGATCAACCTGTTTCTCAACAAGCTTACTGGTGACAAACACGCCCGCTGCCGCAGGTAAACCACCCATCAATGCCACGACCCAAGGTAAGTTGGTGGCCACCGGCAGAGTCGCCACTAATCGTGTATCCACCGTTTCGTTCACCAGATCAAAATCGCCCGCCATGCTCATACGGCCTGAGGGCATATTCATCTTCAATGGATCATGCAGACTAGCAATCCCGTTATCAAACTGCAGTTTGCCGACGAGATCATTAAAAGCGAGGTTTTGTCCAACCACATCTGAAAAATCTAGCTGCAGGCGGCGTAACCAATTAGCGAAATTAAATAAGCTTACCAGCCTCAGGACACCACTGGCGCCACCAGCTGACTTGTAGAAACTTCCGTCGACTAGCTCAATCTGAAAATCACCACGAATATTATCGCGACTGAGCAACCATGGCCTCTCTTGCCATGACAGATCAAACACTAGTCGCCCTGATTTACTGTCCAGCACCTTATCTATGTCGAAACGATCGAACATTTCACCAATATTGCCGACGCCCACAGGCCCTACCAAACGACTACTATGGTTTGTGCCATCAAAACTCCAGAAAAACTCAGCTGCTGGTTGGTCAGTAAATAAACCTGGACGAAGACCAAGTAGTTCACCTTTGATGTTGTTAAAGGCCGCTCCAGAGACCTCGGGACGCAATTCAAATCCAACCGACCCCCAATCTTTGTCCCCAATTGAAAGTTTTCCGATAGAGAGATCAAAAGCAAAAAACTCACGCGGATCCATCGGCTGCCGACCCACTTTTTGCTCTAGCAATGCATTAGGCAGACTTAAACGCGATAGATTCAACATT
>JASLVT010000146.1 GCA_030741175.1 Porticoccaceae bacterium | reverse complement strand
CTGATTGAAAAAGATGGGCGTCGCTATGTGCGTTTTGTATTGGTTGATCCTGAAACTGACCGACGATTGCAGCATGAATTGCGTTTGCGCCGTCGAGTGCTGATCAAGCAGACCAACGGCTTGCGTGACCGCCGCTTTGTTGTGCGCATGTGGGTGGCTGTGGGTGAGGCGCGTTCTTATATTGATGTCAATCTCACCGATCGCTCCGATTTTGAATACCCCATGCTGATTGGGCGTAACTTCCTGACTGATAGTTTAATTGTGGATGTCAGTCGCCATCACACCATTGATAAGTAAGCGAGCTTGCCGCCATGATCAGTTCCAGAGTACAGGTCGGTATTATTGCCACTTTGCTGATCTCATTGGGGCTGGGACTTTGTCTGTATAAAACTATCAATTTGGGCTTGCCGCTGTTGCCTGGTGAGTATCGCGATGTCTGGACTGTGGAATCTAAAATCAGCTTTAAGCCTTTGGGTAGCGACCCAGTCGAAGTAGAGCTTAAATTGCCCAAAATGCTCAATGGTTGGAGCGGTCTTGACGAGTACTTTGCCTCCTCTGGGTTTGGTTTCTCGGTGATTGACACTGTGCAAAATAATGGTCGTGATGAGCGTATTGCGCAGTGGACACGTCAGCGTCTCGATCGCGCTACCACGCTCTATTACAAGCTACAGGCCTTTCGTGCGATTGAGTCTAGCGAGTTGCCCGATAGACCGGTGCCGACGGTTCGCCGACCGCTAATGGAAGAGGATAGGCAGGCAGCGATGCAAAGGTTGGTGGATGGTCTTGTGGCAAAATCTTCCAGCCGCGAGAGTTTCACTAGTCAGCTACTACAGGAATTCCTGCGTCAGTCTCCAGATCAAGACAGTCTGTTTTTAATGGGTTCTTATAAACAGGACAGTCTGATGGTGATAATGGATGCGCTGGCTTATCGCGGAATTCCTGCACATCAGGTGCGCGGACTGGTGTTGGAGGATGGTCGTCGCCGGCAGACACTCAGCTCGCTGATCGAAATTCACAATGGTCAGAGCTGGATTATTTTTGACCCCAAAACTGCGCGCATTGGTGTGCCAGATAATTTCTTGATTTGGCAGCGCGGTGATGAGGCTGTGCTCAAAGTCATTGGTGGGCGTGATTCCAGTCTGGAGTTTGCTCTGGTTAGTAATAGTCTACCAGTCAAGACTGTTGTAGGGATGGGGCAGCGATCTGAGCAGATGGATCTTTTGGATTTCTCCGTCTACGCCTTACCGGTCGAGCAGCAGGGCATTTTTAAAGGCCTACTGCTCATTCCAGTGGCTGCGTTGGTGGTGGTTTTTATGCGACTGTTAGTGGGTGTTCGTACCTCCGGCACCTTTATGCCGGTACTGATTGCCCTAGCGTTTATTCAAACTACGCTATTAGTAGGGCTGGCTATCTTTCTTGGTCTAATTGGCGTGGGTTTATGGATTCGCTCCTATCTTAGCCGGCTTAATCTATTACTGGTGTCTCGCGTTGCTGCGGTAATTATTGTGGTGATTTTATTGATGGCGGTGCTGGCAGTGACCAGCTATCGATTGGGTCTGGATCAGGCCCTCACGGTAACATTTTTCCCCACGGTAATTATTGCTTGGACTATCGAGCGGATGTCGATTCTCTGGGAGGAAGAGGGGGGTAAAGAGGTACTTATTCAGGGCAGCGGTAGTTTGGTGGTGGCAATATTCGCCTATTTGGTGATGTCGAGTCAGACTATTGCCCATCTCACCTTTAACTTTCCCGAGTTAATGCTCTGTCTGTTAGGTCTAATATTGCTATTGGGCAAATATACCGGTTTCCGACTATCAGAGCTGTATCGTTTCCGCGATCTTGCCCCACAGAAAAATCCCTGACCTGTGATTAAGCTTATATCGCCAAAGGCACTGCGCAAACTCGGCATAATGGGTATGAACCGGCGCAATATTGGATTGATTGGCAGTTATAACCAGCGCATCAACTATCATATTGCCGATAATAAACTGGCGACTAAAAGTGCGGCATTGGATCGTGGCATTCCGGTGCCTGAACTCTATGGTACGGTGGAACACCAGTTTCAAGTGTCCAGTTTAGATAAACAGATACAGGACCTAGACAGCTTTGTGATCAAACCGGCGCAGGGTAGCGGTGGCAAAGGTATCTTAGTTATTGTCGGCCGTAATGGAGACCGCTTTGTTAAATCCAGTGGTGTCACCATCAGCTATGATGAGATAAAGCGCCATGTGTCAAATATTCTGGCCGGTCTGTACAGTCTAGGTGGCCGCAACGACGTGGCTATGTTGGAAGCACTAATAGAAGTTGATCCGATTCTCAAAGAGCTCAGTGTCGAGGGCGTGCCCGATATTCGCATTATTGTATTTCGCGGTGTGCCGGTGATGGCGATGATGCGCTGTGCAACTCGTGTTTCAGACGGTAAAGCAAATTTACATCAGGGTGCTGTAGGTGTGGGTATCGATATAGGTATTGGTCAGGCGGTGGCGGCAGTACAACACAGCACAGTAATTTCAAAACATCCAGATACTGGCATTGGATTTTATCAGTTGGAAGTGCCGTTTTGGTCGCAGGTATTACGATTGGCCGCCGGTTGCGCCAATATGGCTGGTTTGGGTTATCTGGGCGCTGATATTGTTCTCGATCGCGTGCGCGGTCCAATGCTATTGGAATTAAATGCTCGGCCTGGTTTGACTATTCAGGTGGCAAATCAGGCGGGGCTGCGGCATAGATTGGCGGTTGCGGAAGAAATCGCCAATAGCACTGAGAGTCAGGAAGAAAAAATTAGCTTGGCGCGCAAAGCCTTTAGTGCATCCGATCGTGCACTGGGTCAATTAACACTAAATATAAGTTAGCTTATATGCCCCAGAGGGAGCTCAGTTTTGTAGCAGATAGGTTTGAGTGAAAAGCTGCTTTTAATATGCTCCACACCCTCTACCGCGGTTAGTTTTTCATCGAGAAAGGTTTGATATGCCTGCAAATCTGGTGCTACCACGCGCATAAGATAATCAAAATCTCCCGTCATCAAATAGCATTCCATCACTTCAGGCCACTGCGTTACCTGCAAGGCAAAGCGATCAAGATCTTTTTTCACCTGATGATGCAGAGTGACCTGCACAAATACTGTAACTGGCAGACCAACCCGCTGCGGGTCGATCAAGGTGACGCGGCGATTGATAAACCCAAGGCGCTCAAGATTTTTCACTCGGCGCGAACAGGGGGAGGGTGATAGACACACTCTTTCGGCCAAATCAATATTGGCGATAGCGGCATCGGATTGCAGAATCGCAAGAATTTTCCAGTCAATGGTATCCAGACTGTAGTCCATAATGCTGACCTCGCTACGTCCTCTTATGGGGCGTTTATCTTTATATTTGATGAAAACTTAAATAGCGCCACTGGCGCCTAAGTTGCAGTGAAGCAGTAATTTTCCCAGTTGCTAGAGTATAGGCGTTTGATAGCGTTGTGTACCAATTTGGGTGTTATCGCGCTATATATCACCAATTTTGTACTTTTAATTGCGATAAAAATTTATTGCACCCAGCAGATTAGCATTAATTTGGCAGGATTCTCCCGAGATTTGCATGCTAATTTAGACACTGAAAGAAGGGGCCGAATAGAACAAAAATATTGGCTCCGTAAATGGATTTCTGGAGGTGCAGCATGAGTCTAAAACTAGCCAAAACAATAGATACCGATCAAGCGGCTGTCGAATTTCAGGACGATTCGTCTCTTAGTATTCCCACACTGCAGATTCTCAATCAGGACGGTAGCCTTATTGAGGGTGCGGATGAACCTAAATTGTCGCGCGACCATGCGAGAAAAATATATGCCGATATGTTGTATATCAGGCTATTTGATGAGCGTATGTTGCGTGCCCAGCGCCAAGGACGTTTAAGTTTTTACCTGACCTGTGACGGTGAAGAGGCGGCGGTAGCGGGCACTATCGCCGCATTTGATTCGCAGGATATGGTGATGGCGCAGTACCGCGAGCAAGTGGCATTGCGCTATCGTGGTTTTAGTACTGCCCAGTTTATGAATCAGTTATTTAGCAATATTGATGATGTAGGCAAGGGTCGTCAGATGCCTGTCCATTATGGTTGTCGCGAGTTGAATATGATGACTATTAGCTCACCACTGGCCACGCAAATTCCGCAGGCTGCCGGTTATGCCTATGGCCAGAAACTCAATGGTCGGGATGCTTGTACAGTCTGCTACTTTGGTGAGGGCGCAGCCTCTGAAGGCGACTTTCATGCGGGACTGAACATGGCAGCCGTATTGCATTGTCCTGTGGTATTTGTAGTGCGCAACAATGGTTATGCCATTTCAACGCCAGCCGCTCAGCAGTTTGTCACCG
>JASLVT010000145.1 GCA_030741175.1 Porticoccaceae bacterium | reverse complement strand
CAGCAATGGGAGTTTTTTGCAGATCCGATGCTCGGCCTGCAGCAGTGATGATGATCTCCTGCAAATAGGTATCTTCATCAGTAACAGTCTCGGGGAATATCGATACTGCCGAATCATCAATTATCTTATACTGTAAACCGCTACCCTTAAGTAGCAAGGCGAGGACTTCTGTCCGAGTGAAACGGCCTTTTACGTTTGGCACCGAATGTTGGCGTAACAACTCCGTGGTACCGATAATATTGATATCCGCTTGCAGTGAAAAGGCAACTAGCCCCAACTCCAATGATTGCGATGGAATATCAAATTCCATCTTTATATCGTGAGTGTCAGCCATACTGTGCAGAGAAAACACAAAATTAACAGCGAGGGAAAACGCTACTACAATGATAAATTGTTGCAAAACCGCCCCCCCTACTCTGTCAGCTCTATTGAATATCTAATCATTGCCGTAGATATTCGCCTTCGCGCTTAATTGCTTTTGATTTAGCGGCGGTTGCGCCATGGATGGTACCGATAAATGCACTGGCGCCACCACCGACCATGCCCATACGAACTTTTTTCATCGCAATCTACCCTCAAGACTAACCGGGGACATCAGCGGTCTTATTTTATTATTTTATTATTTTTTGTCATGGTAATCCAAGGAAGTGAAAAATAACTATGGGAAAATCGGTTTTCAATGCGACAAATTCGGCGTTAATTTGCCATTACTTGGCTTAAATCACGATTTAATCGCTTGTGAATAGCATAGTTACGGCTTTAAGGCGCGTTTAAAAAGAGGCTGACCGCGTTATATACGCTTAACAACACATACAAATTTACATTAAGAATATAGGCTGATGTTAAAGCCCACAGAATACCTGCACTTTTAACACAGCCCTTTTAATCTGACATATGGCCTACTTGGCCGATTTAAGCGCTACTTTTCAACTAATTAGCGCTCACCCTTGATGGCCCATAGCGCCTCCATCTCTTCCAATGTCTTGCCCTTAGTTTCAGGTACTAATTTCCAAACAAAGATCATGGCAACCACACAGAATAAGGCAAAGATAAAGTAAGGCAGCGCACCATTAAAATCACTCTGATTCAGCGCACTCTCATTCACTATCGGAAAACTATTGGCAACCAGTGCGTTAAATAACCACTGCGCCGCCACTGCCAGCGACATCGCCACACTGCGCACATTATTGGGGAACATTTCCGATAGCATGACCCAAACTACTGGGCCCATAGACATGGCAAATGAACCAATAAAGACCAAAATCGCCACTAGAGAAACAACACCCATCTGTCCAGTATAAATAGTTAAACCAAGCACACTCAGACCGATAAACATACCAACGCTACCACCAATAAACAGTGGTTTGCGCCCCCAGCTATCAACCTTATAAATGGCCACAAAGGTGAAAATGAGATTCACTGCACCCAACCACAATTGCTGCTTAAGTGCATCTTCCGGCCCGTAGCCCAACGCATTACTGAAAATTTCAGCACCATAATACAAAATTGCGTTGATACCAGTGATCTGCTGAAAAATAGATAGCATTACCCCAAGAAATAGTGCGAAACCAATACCTTTACCAAAGAGCACAGCCATACTGGGTGCCGAACTGTTGGCCAGCGACGCTTCAATCTCAGATAACTCTGACGCCGCTTCCTTCTCACTTGAAGTAATGCGAGCGAGCACAGTCTTAGCCTCTTCTGTGCGACCCTGCAAGATTAACCATCGGGGACTATGAGGCACGGTAAATAGGAGAAGTAGAAAGGCTACAGCAGGTACCAGTTCAGACCAGAACATAATACGCCACCCTTCATTCACATTGTGCTCATGCAGCTGCTTAAGGACCTCCGGTGCCATCCCTTGAGTATCGCCACCACCGATAAAGTAGGTAGCCAAAAACACCACAAAAAAACCAATGACTACAGCGAGCTGATAGTAGGACACCATACGACCGCGATGCTTAGGTGGTGCTATTTCAGCAATGTACATAGGCGCTGCCAGCGAGGCCATACCTACGGCGAGACCTCCGAGAATGCGATAAAACGCCAACTCATTGAGTGATTCAGCTATCCCAGACCCCCATGCCGAAACCGTAAAAAGAGTCGCCGCCAGAATTAAGGTGAATTTCCTACTGATACGTTTAGTAAGATAGCCACCGATAAGTGCACCCACTAAACAGCCATACAGAGCACTGCTAACCGCCCAACCCTGTTCCGCAGCAGAAAAATTAAAATACTCTGTGAAGTACAGCTGGCTACCGGCAATGACTCCAGTATCATAGCCAAATAGTAAACCGCCTAACGCAGCGACAATGGTAATTTTCAATATAGTGATGGTTTCGTTACTAGAACCTGCTGCGGTATTCATGTTTCCCTCTGGTATGTTTTTCTTGTGGTTTAAATATGAGATTGTGTGAATCGATGCGAAAACGCCTGATTAAAAGCACCCTAGATGTTTGGATAAAGGCGTTAACAGCATATTAGAGTGCCCAGTTAATTTTTGAGCAATATGATATTGTCAGAGACAGCGTGCACCTCTAGCGGCAATGTCTGTGCCAACATGTCTGGTAGCTGACCTACCTGATCTGTACGCAATGTCATGGTGACCTTTACATCGGCCAACTCTGGTGACTGCAATAGTATTTTTCCATCAAAGTAGCGCCCCGCATCGGTAACAACATCAGTTAACGAGACATCTGTATAGATCAGTCGACCCATACGCCAGGCCCCCAGATCTGAGCTAGGGACATCGATCACGGCATCAAATGCTTGACCACTTGCCTTAACCACCTTCTGACCGGCAGTCAATACAACATCGGGAACAGCAGCAACCAGTCTGTCTACAGTTTCCTCACCAAAGACATTGACCACGCCCTCTAAAACAGCCACGCTCACAGCATCTCTAATTTTCTGTACATTAAACTGCGTACCCACCACTTCAACCGCAACATTATTTACGGTGACATAAAAAGGTTTTTGTCGATCTTTGGCGATATCAAAAAACGCTTCACCACTAATCAAATTAACCGATCGCTGGATATCTGAAATACGCGTGCTTATCTGTGATTTTGCGCTCAGGGTGATTTCACTGTTATCCGCCAAGGTTATAGTTCGTATTTCCCCTGCCTCAGTACTGTAATGAGTGGTGATTAGCTCGCTCGGTCGCGGCAATAGGATCAAGCCAGCCACAACACATGCAGAGACAAAACCCATAGCAAACTTTGGCACCGGAATAACCGCTCTGATCATGGCAGCTGGCGCTTTAAAAAAGGACATTAGTCGAGCAGATAATGGCGCGACAGAGCGACGCAATGCACTTGCTTCAGCAGTATTGGATATATCACCTAATGTCTGCCACACGCGTTCTATTTGATTATAGGCATGCTGATGTTCAGGGTGCTCCGCCAACCAATCATTTAGTCTCTGGCGATCTTCTGTGGATACTCCCGCTGACTGCATAAGTGTAAACCACTCTGCCGCCTGCTGATTGATCTGGTCGGGTGAATGCTTAACAGATTCGCTCATTTAACACCCTGATCCATCTGTGTCTGCAATGCCTTTTGGCAATCGACCAGTGCCTTAGCAACATGTTTACGCACCACCGTCTCAGACAAACCGACCGTTCGCGCGATTTGAGCATAACTCATTCCATCAAAACGATTCATCATCAGTAATCTCCTCCGCTTCTTGGGCATACCCCAGAGCGCCTTCACTACAAGACCCAGTTCTCGCTTACCATCATGGATGCGATCGGGACTCAACTCTTCCACTACTGATGTGCCTGACTCAACAACCGCCTGCACATGCCGTTGACGCACACCGCCATGCCTCTTTTGGTCAATGGCAATGTTATAACTAGTCTTGTATAGCAGTGCCCTTGGGTTCTTTATATCTTTAAAGTCCATTTCAATCACCCGAGCAAAAGCTGCTTGTACAATATCCTGCGCCTCATCACTACTCACATTAACTTTGTTTATAATGTAATGACAAAGTTCCTTGCGATGGCGAATATAGACGTCATGCAACTCCAGATTTTGGTTATCAGCCGTCATAAAACCATGCCGACCAAAAAACAATATGTGTACATAAACAGGGTAACCCCAGAACGCCTAAAAACGGTGAATAATAGCTACCATAATAAGACGTTCTACCCTACCAAATCCACCCTCTAAGCTGATTCCACTGATACCCTATCATTATAGGGAACAGCTGGCATCACCCTGATTACTAACAAGATTGACAGAACTGATCTGTATCTGCATCGCTCCTGATACTGACAGCGTGAAGGGTGAATCCACCTTCGTCATATCTGCACCCCGCTCAGCAAAACAACTTAACTTTAATCGCGAGACTTGCCAGCCTTTATTGAGGCTATC
>JASLVT010000144.1 GCA_030741175.1 Porticoccaceae bacterium | reverse complement strand
CACTGCGATGATTCACAAGGCATTTCATCATTGGTCAGGGCAGGGTGCGCCAGAAGATAAACACGACAATAGGGATGCGGTATCCCCAATTATTGTGGATAACTTCAATCAAGCTATTTTGCATACCTACGATGTCGCGCGAGACGATCAGCGCATGCGTGCGGCCATTAACGATAATACTATCCCTGTGGCACAAAGCTTTGATCAGTTGCGCAAGGACTACCCAGTGAGGCGTGAGTTTAGCCATTACGCCGTTAAGCGAGGTGATAGCTGTGCAACAGACTGCGAGAAATTAGGATTTACTATCCTCTAATGAATCACAGGCATTTTGGATCATTTCTTCAGTGATCGGTATTTCGTTACCATGCTCATCAATAATTGCCGCGCCATTAAAATTAGGCTTTGGTTGCGTCTGATTGGTTTCCTGTTGATTATCGTCAGTCATAGGTTGAATTCCTTTTTAACCAAATACACGTGAGACTATGAACGCAAACGCGCTAAGAATTGAGCGAATCTGTCAATGGACTCGGTTAACTGATCGGCAGCTGGCAGAAAAACAATGCGAAAATGCTGTGTATCTGACAGATTAAATGCAGAACCCTGAACCATTAAAATGCGCTCCTCCTTGAGTAAGTTAAGCACAAATTGCTCATCATCGACAATTGGATATATTTCCGGATCTAGTTTTGGAAATAAATACATAGCCGATTGGGGTTTAACGCAGCTCACACCCGGAATTGCAGTAATCAGTTGGTGAGCAAGATTGCGCTGTTCGTACAGGCGGCCACCAGGGGCGATTAGATCGTCGATACTCTGCCGTCCCCCCAGCGCTGTTTGCACTGCTAACATAGCGGGGGCATTGGCGCAGAGACGCATGGATGCCAGCATTTCCAACCCCTCAATATAATCGCCAGCCCTGTCTTTAGAACCACTGATCAGCATCCAACCCGAGCGAAAGCCAGCCATGCGATAGGTTTTGGAGAGGCCATTAAAGGTAAGGCACAGTACCTCTTTAACGATTGACGCAAGGGGAACATGCACAGCATCGTCGTAGATGATACGGTCGTAGATTTCATCAGCAAACACCACGAGATTGTTGCGTTCAGCAGTGGCTGCCAACTGTTTCAATATCGCCTCAGAATAAACCGCGCCAGTGGGATTATTGGGATTGATAATCACTATACCCCGAGTGTTTGCATTGATTTTCGATTCTATATCTTGAACATCGGGTTGCCAGTTATCTTCTTCATCACAGCGATAATGTACCGGCGTCCCACCAGCCATTGAGACTGCTGCAGTCCACAGCGGATAATCGGGAGAGGGGATGAGTATTTCATCACCGGGATTAAGCAGTGCCTGCATAGACATAACGATCAATTCACTTACGCCGTTGCCCATAATGACATCGTCCACAGTAACCTCATCAATACCCTGAGACTGATAGCGTTGCATCACTGCTTTTCGTGCAGAAAACAGGCCCTTGCTATGGCTGTACCCCTGTGCCTCGCGAAGGTTTTGAATTACATCCTGAAATACTTCATCGGGTGCATCAAAGCCGAACGCACCGGGGTTGCCAATATTGAGTTTGATTACTTTCTGACCCTGATCTTCAAGCCAATTGGCATGATCGAGCACTGGGCCGCGAATGTCATAACAGACATCTGAAAGCTTGAGGGACTTTAATAAATCAGTCATTGGTTAACTACGCGTGGTTATCGTTGATTAAGCCGTGCATTGTAGCGAATACCGCGCCGTTTGGGGACGCTGTGACGAGAAATAATTTTCGTATTTCGTAGTATTCAAGTTGTCCCTTGGCCTACTACGTTCCACGGACTATTTTTCTTCACTAGCATGCTATGGAAAATGGATTATGTGTTTTGATGAATGTGATGTGTTCGTGGAATTTACTTTCTATCAATTGAATTTTTGATTTCCCTGGTCTAGGCTGAGTATCGTGCCTTGTGCGGTGGTCGCATGGGTATGGAATCGACATACACTTGAAGAAGGACTTTCGAAATGGATGAATCATGTTGCTGAAGTGAAGGACAAAGAGCTAACTTGTGTTAGCTACAATAGATAATCTTTAGATTATCTGACTCCCTCCTCATGCACTGGGGAGGGAGTGTCTTAAGCAATCATGATAGAGGTGGTCTCAATGAGAGTGAAGATTTGTCTTTGTCACTTCATGTCTCACGTTCACCAATAACAGAAAATGCACAGAATCAGGATGTTTTCATATCAGAGAAAATCAGGCCTGTCCGAGATGATGCAAGACTGATTAGTGTGGGTTTTCATCTTTGTGATGATCGTAGGATGAATATTGGTAGATTTGGATTCTCATCCCACTACGAGTCCAGCAAAGCAAAAGAGGCTCGTGCCATAACCTATCGATGTATTAAAACTTTTCTATTTGCTAAATAGATCGTGCAATTGCAAACGCAGCCATTGTTGTCCCGAGGGACTGTGATCATAGGCGACTTGCATGGCGCTGACGGCGATCGTATTTTTGTAGACAACAGACTCGTCTTCCAGCTGATCGGCGGCGGGTTTTTCAGTGTTGAAGGCCACAGAGACCCCTGGGTAGGCTCCGACCTTTAAACCATAATTCCTAGCTACAGGATCCTTGGACAGATCCTCGGTAAATACTGCCTCGAATTCGTTATAGCTACCAATACGCGAGAAAGACCAGGCGCTTGATGAAGTTACCTCTTGCGGAAAGTTCACATTTAATACTAGGCCAGCCGGTAGAATCGGGCCTTTATCCGCCTTTGTCAGCAGCTCACTCAGTAGTGTTACAGCATGATCAGCGACAATGCGCGATAGGGGGTTATCGGTATGGTTGCCAGATTCATCCACCTCACCTTCGGTGTTTTCGTCGGCGCTAAAAGCAATAGCGGTGATGCCCCTGCTAGCGGCAAACTGCACATTACTGACTGTGCCGGAACTGATCACGATGCTACCCACATTTTGACCCTGGTTGGGGCCAGAGATTACCAGATCCGGTGTGCTGTCCCAGCGAGTAGGAGCGAGAATATCAAGCCCATAAGCGGTGGCCATTATCGGGGTGCCGTTTACATAAAAGAAGTCACGGTAGTCAAAAGCCTTCTCTTTTTTGGTTACTGGGCCCACGCCTGGATCACCAATGGAGCCAGCGTTATTCAGACAGGCGTTGGTCAGCGGTTTGATCGGCTTAAGGAATTTTACCGCAGCGCCCATGCCGCTTTGACCCTGACAGGGGGTGCTGACAATAACATCGTGCCCGGCGCTTTTGAGAGCCTTGTAGAGCGCTTTGATATTACTGGTCAGGCCATCGTCGTTACTCAAGACGATATTGAGTGCGGAGGCGGGCAGGGAGGTGGCTGCTAAGCTGGCAGCGAGGACAAACCGTGCGGCGAGCTTGGTGAGTTGTCGGTACTAGTCACTGGTGCTCATATCATTTATGTTCCTTGTAAGCCAAAAGTAGATAGTTTAGTGATTGATGTTTCACTCGGAGTTCTTATGGGGCAGTCGCTTCTGCTAGCGTCTTGCATGACGGACGACATGGTCTGGCATGTCGCCTAACATGTCAACTTTTGCAGATTCCTCGCTGGTGACGAATACATTTTGATGACGTGGGGCATCTCAAGCTAGATTTTTGAATTACCCTTTTGACCTAGTTTTTTTGTAACAGACAGTTGCTTACAGCAAGGGACATTAGTGTTGCTTATGTATCCTCTAATAAATCGGAATAAAGGTTGACAGAGTAACGGCCTCTCCTTAGAATGCGCGCCTCCTAGCCTGTCACGTCCCGTTCGTCTAGAGGCCTAGGACACCGCCCTTTCACGGCGGGAACAGGGGTTCGACTCCCCTACGGGACGCCATTTTTTGACGCCAGTGAAGGCATCTGCGGGAATAGCTCAGTTGGTAGAGCGGTACCTTGCCAAGGTACAGGTCGCCGGTTCGAACCCGGTTTCCCGCTCCATAGTTTAAAAAACGCAAAACCTCGGTTTTGCGTTTTTTTATGTCCGACATAATTGCCTGCTACGGATAGGTCTCTAGGCTTTTGCCGCTTGCGCTTAACTATTACTAAAAAACTGCTCAATATCCGACTGTTGGGCCAGCGCGTCTTGAAAACCCAGATCAATTAGCTTGCGACAAAAGCCTGGCTCAAAGAGCAGATAGCTAGCGGCACTGGTGCCGCCACCCTGCGCATTAGCGCCGGTAAGGCGCAGAAATAGCTTGAGCGAGCGAGGTAGTTCATCAATATGATCTTTGGCGATTTGATCAATCGATTGACTCGGCGAAATGGATAGCACATCAATTGGATTGAGGTCGGTGATGCCATTATTGATTCGCAAGGACTCCGGTACCGCGTTGGCCAGTCGGTTAATAGAGCGCAGGGTTTCTAGGTCACTCTCGATAGAATC
>JASLVT010000143.1 GCA_030741175.1 Porticoccaceae bacterium | reverse complement strand
TACCTCAGAGGTAGAGCATGTATTGGCCACCCAATGTCTGGTGGCGAAGAAAATGAAAAATATGCGGGTTACCGTTGAAGGCACGCTTGGCATCGGTGTGACGCCAAAAGATGTGGTGCTAGCCATTATCGGCAAGATAGGCACAGCTGGTGGCAATGAGCACGCGATTGAATTTGCCGGTTCCGTGTTTCGTGATATGTCTATAGAAGGGCGCATGACGGTATGCAATATGGCGATAGAAGCTGGCGCTCGAGTAGGTATGATCGCGGTTGATCAGAAAACCATCGACTATTGTGAAGGTCGTCAGTTTGTACCCAAAGGAGAGCAGTGGTCTCAAGCAGTCGAGTACTGGAAAACACTGACTTCGGATCCAGACGCGGTATTTGATACAGAGGTCGAACTGACGGCAGCAGAAATAGCACCTCAGGTCACCTGGGGCACCTCCCCTGAGATGGTATCGGCCGTGACCGCTACAGTGCCCACATTGGAGCAACAGCCGAATGAAGAAAAGCGCAAAGGTTTGAGTCGAGCACTGGACTATATGGGTCTTAAAGGCGGGGAAGCCATTGAGTCTATCGCTGTTGATCGCGTTTTTATTGGCTCTTGTACCAATTCTCGCATTGAAGATATGCGTGCAGCAGCAGAGATTGCCAAAGGTCGACAAGTGGCTAGCTCAGTTAAGCAGGTATTGGTTGTGCCCGGTTCTCAGATGGTGAAAGCACAGGCTGAGGCCGAGGGCCTAGATAAGATATTTATAGCGGCCGGCATGGATTGGCGTGAGCCAGGTTGCTCGATGTGTCTGGCAATGAATGCAGACAAATTGGGTGCAGGTGAGCACTGTGCATCTACTTCAAACCGCAACTTTGAGGGTCGTCAAGGTAATGGAGGGCGTACCCATTTGATGAGTCCAGCGATGGCAGCCGCGGCTGCAGTGGCAGGACATATTGTGGACGTTAGAGACTTTGTATCGCAAGACTTGAAGGAGAATGCCCGATGAAAGCATTTACCACACATCGAGGGTTGGTTGGGCCCATGGATCGTGCCAATGTTGATACGGATATGATTATTCCCAAGCAGTTTCTCAAATCGATTAAACGCAGTGGCTTTGGTCCCAATCTGTTTGATGAATTGCGCTATCTCGACGAGGGCCAGCCGGGAGCAGATTGTTCTGCACGCCCCCTGAACCCTGATTTTTCGCTTAATCAACCAAGGTTTGCTGGTGCCTCCATTTTGTTAACGCGAAAAAACTTTGGCTGCGGTTCCAGTCGAGAGCATGCGCCATGGGCATTGGAAGACTATGGTTTTAGTGCAGTGATCGCGCCTAGTTATGCCGACATCTTTTATAACAACTGTTTTAAAAATGGGTTGTTGCCGGTGATCTTGACGGAACAGCAGGTAGATACACTGTTCGAAGAGATGAATGCGCAAGAGGGTTATCAGTTGAGTATTGATTTGCCCAAGCAAACCGTTACCACGGACTCCGGACATGTGTTTAATTTTGATTTAGATAATTTTCGCAAAGAGTGTCTTATTAAAGGTCTAGATGAGATAGGTTTAACGCTGCAGAACTCGGAGGAAATCAAGGCATACGAGGGCAAGCGTCTGCAGCAGCATCCCTGGGTGTTTGATGCCATCAAATAATCAGGCTCGAGCTGATTTTTAAGGCAGTTTATTAGTAATTTAAGGTAGAAAAAATGAAAAAAGCAGGATTTGTCGGTTGGCGTGGCATGGTGGGATCAGTGCTGATGGAGCGTATGCGCGAGGAAAATGACTTTGCCCATGTAGAGCCAGTATTCTTTACCACCTCGCAGGCGGGGCAGATGGGACCGGACGTGGGAGTGGATATTCCACCCTTACAGAGCGCCTACGATATCGATATGTTGCAGCAAATGGATATCATTCTGACCTGTCAGGGAGGCGATTACACCAAGCAGGTGTATCCGCAGTTGCGCAGCGCAGGTTGGCAGGGATATTGGATCGATGCCGCATCAGCTCTGCGTATGGAAAAAAGCTCGATAATTGTACTTGACCCAGTAAATAGCCATGTCGTCGAACAGGGCTTAGCCAGCGGTATTAAGGACTACATTGGCGGAAATTGCACCGTCAGTTTGATGCTTATGGCCTTGGGTGGACTGTTTAACGCCAATCTGGTGGAGTGGGCCAGTTCTATGACCTATCAGGCAGCCTCTGGTGCCGGTGCACAGAACATGCGTGAGCTGATCGATCAGATGGGCGTCATTAAAGAGTCTGCCGCTGACCAACTGGCTAACCCTGCATCAGCGATTCTCGATATCGATCGTCAGGTCACAGCAACACTGAGATCAGAGAGCCTTCCCGTCGATAATTGGGGCTATCCATTGGCTGGAAGTCTGTTACCTTACATTGATTCACAGTTGGAGAATGGTCAAAGCCGTGAAGAGTGGAAGAATCAAGCAGAGACTAACAAAATCCTTAATCGCGAGGGTAATCCTATTCCATTGGATGGTCTCTGTGTGCGGATAGGAGCAATGCGTTGCCACAGCCAAGCATTGACCATTAAGCTTACTCAGGATGTGCCTTTAGATGAAATTGAATCCATGTTAGCTGAAGCGAATCCATGGGCGCAGGTCATAGCCAATGACAAAGAGCCCTCGATTGCGCAGTTGACACCGGCAGCTGTGACTGGCGCATTGACCGTGCCAGTTGGCCGTCTACGTAAGATGAATATGGGCAGCCACTATCTATCGGCATTTACCGTGGGTGATCAGTTACTCTGGGGTGCTGCAGAGCCACTGCGGCGCATGTTACGAATTATTGTTGAGCAATAGTTTATAAGGGAAATTTCGCTGTTATAGGGGGTTAGATATTCGATTTATCAATATTTACCCCTTTTTGGTGGATTTTAGTCGTTATTAAGGCAAATTTAACTAGAAAAATTCCTCGCAATCTCTAAACTTTACCCTTTATAAAAGGCAAAACACATCCGTCGGCATTGTCTTACGTTATTCATTGGACAGATTCATGACTCTGACTTTGCTAGATGGTTAAAGCGCAACGCGCAATAGGGCAAAGTCATGATAATTTTGAAATGGTCATCGAAAATATTGACTGGATCCGCACTGGCCGCTTTTCTTTACGCCAATGCAGCAACTGCCATTGAACTCGGTGCAATTACGCTGAAATCTGCGTCTTCCGAACCACTGATAGCGGAGATTGCGGTGACCGATGTCAATGGTATTGATAGCAGTAATCTAAAGGTACAACTAGCTTCTCCTGCGGCCTTTGCGCAGGCAGATATCAGTCGAGAAGACTATCTAGCGCAGTTGGATCTCTCCATTGCAGTTAATAGTGCCAATGAGACCATTATCCGGCTCACCAGCAATAAACCTTTGGATCGTTCCAGTATTGATATTTTGGTGCAGATGGAGTCACCTTTGGAGACTGTATCGCGACGCTACCTATTGTCCTTGCTAGAGACCGTAAGTTCTGCTGTCAATGGTGGGGCGCGACAACTCAATGATAATGAGCATCGCGTCGTTGTTGGTGATACATTGTGGAATGTATCCAAGCGCTATCGTCCCCGAGGTCTGAGCATTTTGCAGACTATGGATGCTGTGTACAGTCAGAATCCACAGGCCTTCGTCAATGGTAATGCCAATGAAATGAAAGAGGGGGCGATCCTGCGTCTGCCGTCAAAAGGCGATATTTCTCAGGAGGCTGGTGATATCGTAGCCCGTCAAATCGGCCTAGTCGATGAAGCACAGTCGCAAAAACCCGAGCCAGAACTCGAGGTGACTCAATTAGAGCCTTTCGCTGAAAATCTTCCACCCGAAACAGATAACCAGATAGCAATGGATGCCGATATCCCTAGCAACGCAGAGGAGCTGGTTGCATCCGATAATGTTATTGGCACAACTGAGGTTGTTGCCGCAGAGCAGATTGAGCTGGTGGCAGAGCAACAGCCGTCAGACATCGAAGTTGATCAGTCAAAAATCGATGAGCGGCTTGCGGCAATTGACAATGAAATTATTTCTACTGAAGACGACATTAGTAAAACTGAATTAGAAAATAATGAGTTGCGTGAGCGAATGGCGTTACTTGAATCGCAGGTAGATGCGCCTGCAACGTCGGCGAGTCAAGGGGATCAGCAACAGATTGATACCAGTACGATCGCTGTAACCAAAAAATTTACATTTGTTGATCTGCAAAAGCAGTTAGCCAAACAGCCTTGGTATCTTTGGTCTGGCATAGCCGTTATGGTTTTAGCGCTGGTGTTGTTCTCAAGACGGTCTGCTTCAAGGCCTGATCCTGAGCCTCAGGGACAGCCAAATACAGAGCCGCTTGATGATGAGATATATCCCCAAGAGTCAGCTGTCGATACTGGAGCCGATTTACTAGTTGATGATCAAGATGGCTTAAAGCTCAACCCAGAA
>JASLVT010000142.1 GCA_030741175.1 Porticoccaceae bacterium | reverse complement strand
CCCAGTTTTATATTGGCAGCTGTTGCCATTGTTGTGGTGTCAATACTGACTAAAACAAGTTTGCGTTCGACCGTATCAGAGCAGTTTGATCAGATGCGTAGTCAGCTATAGCCGTAGATTAGTAATTTATCGTTGGGCGTTCAGTTGTTGGCAGTGGTTCAACAACTGCGCCCCCAAACTACATCTGTTCCATTACTTCAATACCCAGTAAATCCAAGCCTTGAGCCAGCCTATTGGCGCTGAGCGCACAGAGCATCAGTCGGCTATGTTGGGTATCGGTATCAACACCGTCTTTAAGTACCGGGCATTGTTCATAGAAAGACATAAAAGCACTGGCTAGCTCGTAGAGATAGGTACAGAGACTGTGTGGGTAACAGTCGGCCGCCACCTGGTTAAGCACTTCATCAAATTGCAGAAGCTTAAAGGCCAGTGTTTTTTCTTGGGGTTGTTGCACAATAATGGGTGCGGAGAACCCTTCAGCCTGAATATTTGCCTTGCGGAAAATACTGCGAATTCTGGTGTAGGCATATTGCAGATAGGGGGCAGTATTACCCTCGAAAGAGAGCATGGCATCCCAGTCAAAAATATAATCATTGGTGCGAGTTTTACTTAAGTCGGCATACTTAATCGCACCAATACCGACCTTGCGACTAATATCGGCAATATCCTTACCCTGTAGATCAGGATTTTTCTCTTTGACCAGCTTCTCCGCTCGCTCGACTGCCTCAACCAATAGATCGGCTAGCTTTACCGTGCCACCAGCTCGAGTTTTAAAGGGTTTGCCATCAGGCCCCATCATGGTGCCGAAGGCATGATGCTCAAGACTGACCTCGGGGGGAGCAAAGTTTGCTTTACGCCCTGTGATAAATACCTGTTTCATATGCAGAGACTGGCGCGCATCAATAAAATATAGAATACGGTCAGCTTGCAACGTATTCACTCGGTGACGCAGACAAGCGAGATCACTGGTGGCATAGAGAAAGCCACCGCCAGACTTTTGCACAATCATCGGTGAGGGCTCGCCATTTTTATCTGCAAGTTCCTCGAGAAAAACCACTTTAGCGCCGTCGGATTCCACGGCGAGTCCCTGCTCTGTGAGGCTGTCGATAACATTTTGCAGATCATCATTGTAGGAGCTTTCAGCGGCGATATGCTCCTGAAGTAAACCAACATTTAATTGCTTATAAATTTCTATATTGTGGGCCACTGATACATCAATAAATTGTTGCCACAATGCGCGGCAATGGGCGTCGCCCGATTGTAGCTTTACCACATAGGCTCGTGCCTTGTCGGCAAATTCCGCATCCGCATCGAAGTGTTTCTTTGATTGCTGATAAAACTGCTCGAGGTCATTTAGCGCCAGATCAGCCTGTTCACCTTCACCCAGATGTAATTCTAGCTCGGCAATTAGCATCCCAAACTGCGTGCCCCAATCACCCATATGATTTTGGCGGATCACCTGATGGCCTTGGTATTCCAGCACGCGCGCCAAACAGTCGCCAATAATAGTGGAGCGCAAGTGGCCAACATGCATTTCCTTGGCAAGGTTGGGCGAGGAGTAGTCAATCACCACTGTTTGCGGTTGCTCGCATGCAACCTCGTCACTATAGGTAAGTTGCTGAGCCAGAAATGCATTATCTAGGGTGATATTGATAAAGCCGGGGCCAGCGATTTCCAATTTGCTGGCAATGCCGTCGAGATCTAGATGATCGAGGATTTTCTGAGCCAGTTCTCGAGGGTTGGTTTTCATTTGTTTGGCCGCTGCCATTGCGCCGTTAGCCTGATAGTCACCAAACTGCGGTTTGCCGCTGAGAGCTAGCATAGGCGAGCAAGGGCTGGGGACACCGGCTTGTTGCATGGCGGTGGCAATTCGCTGATTGAGTAACTGTTTGATGCTCATGTAAACGGTGATCTCACTGATTGGCTCTATTTTGACTGCGAATTGTAGGTTTACCCATGCTGAAAGCAAAGCCAAACTTGCAAAAAGTCGGCTTATTGCTATAGTTTCGCCTTCTTCGGTTGGCGATTCTGCCCCGATCATTGTAAAACGCGTATTTTTTTGTGGGATATTGATGGATTCAATACTGATTACTCAAGGCCTTGACCTATTACTCTATGGTATGGGTACGGTGTTTACTTTTCTGACGTTGCTGGTAGCAGTAACAACGGCGATGTCTGCGTTGGCCAATCGCTTCGCACCTGAAGAGGTTGTCGATGCGCCTGCTGCGCCAGTAGTCAATAATACGGTAGAGCCAACATTGGCCCGTGTTATTCAGGCTGCCATTGATCAGCATCGCGGCAGAAAGTAGCTATTTTTTTAAGACGAACGATTAATATTTTTTTAACACTTTACTCAACTGGACATAACTATGCCCTCTAAAACTCCTGCGCTTGGTATAACTGAAGTTGTTCTTCGCGATGCTCACCAGTCACTGTTCGCAACCCGTATGCGTATCGACGATATGCTGCCCATTGCCGAGAAACTCGATCAGGTTGGTTACTGGTCTATGGAGTCTTGGGGAGGCGCGACATTTGATGCCTGTATTCGATTTTTAGGTGAAGACCCCTGGGATCGTATTCGCGAAATTAAAAAAGCCATGCCCAACACGCCGCAACAGATGTTGTTCCGTGGGCAAAATATCCTCGGTTACCGTCATTACGCTGATGATGTGGTCGAGAAATTTGTTGAGCGTGCTGCGATCAATGGTATCGATGTATTCCGCGTATTTGATGCGATGAATGATATGCGCAACCTTGAAACGGCTCTGCGTGCGGTTAAACAGGTGGGTAAACATGCGCAGGGCACTATTTCCTATACCGTGAGTCCAGTGCACACCATTGATTTATGGGTTGATCAGGCACGCAAAATTGAGGATGCCGGAGCAGACTCTATCTGTATTAAAGATATGGCGGGCCTGTTAACGCCCTATGTTGGCTTTGAGTTGGTAACCAAGTTAAAGAAGGCTGTCGCTATTCCGATTCAGTTGCATGCCCATGCCACTACTGGCTTATCGACAACCACTATTACCAAATGTGTCGAGGCGGGCATTGATAATGTGGATACCGCGATATCCTCAATGTCTATGACCTATGGCCATTCAGCCACCGAGTCAGTGGTATCTATCTTTAAAGGGCAGGCGCGTGACACTGGCCTCGATATTGAAAAAATTGAAGAAATTGCCGCCTATTTCCGCGATGTGCGCAAGAAATACGCCGAGTTCGAAGGTTCATTGCGCGGTGTTGACTCGCGCATTCTGGTCGCGCAGGTGCCCGGCGGTATGTTGACTAATATGGAGTCACAGTTGCGCCAACAGGGGGCAGAGGATCGCCTAGACGAAGTATTGGCTGAGATACCTCGGGTGCGTGAAGATCTGGGTTATATTCCGCTAGTGACACCGACATCGCAAATTGTCGGTACCCAAGCGGTACTCAATGTCTTGACCGGCGAGCGCTATAAGTCCATATCCAAAGAGACCGCCGGAGTCTTGCGCGGTGAGTACGGCGCGGCGCCGGCACCGGTGAATGCAGAGTTGCAAAGCCGTGTGTTGGATGAGGGTGAACAGGCAATCACTTGCCGTCCTGCCGATAATATCGAGCCAGAGCTAGAAACCCTTACCACTGAGTTGGAAGGCTTATCTGCCGAACATGGTTTTCAGCTTACAACTGGTGAAGGGCAGATTGATGATGTGCTGACCTATGCCTTATTCCCGCAGGTGGGATTAAAGTTCCTGCAAAATAAAGGAAATCCAGATGCCTTTGAACCGGCGCCAACAGGCAAGCCGGCAGCGGTAACCAACGATGCAGGTGAAGAGGTGTATACCGTCAGTGTCGAGGGCAAATCCTATACTGTGGCAGTGGCCAATGGCGGCGATGTCAGCGCTATCGTGCCAGCCGGACAGGGTGCACCAGCGGCCAGTGCAGCCGCGCCAGTTGCAGCCACGGGTGGCGAGCCTGTCAACGCCCCTCTAGCCGGCAATGTTGTGAAGGTATTGGTGCAGCCTGGGCAGGCTGTGGCGGAGGGAGAAAGCATTGTGATTCTCGAGGCGATGAAGATGGAAACATCGGTCAGTGCGCCGGCAGCGGGCACCATTGTTGAGGTGCGAGTGCAGTCCGGTGATAGCTGTGTAGTCGGTGATGTACTGGTGACCTTGGCCTAAGGAGCCCCGAACTATGGAAAATCTATTAAATTTGTGGGCCAGTTCAGGTCTGGCGCAAATCCAGCTGGGTCAGCTGGTGATGATGGCTGTTGGCTTGGGTCTATTGTTTCTCGCTATCAGCAAAGGCTTCGAGCCCTTGCTGCTAGTGCCAATCGGTTTTGGTACTATTCTCGCCAATATTCCCGGCGCCGGCTTCGATGCCGCACCCGTCTACGATGCCTTGGGGCAGATGGAGTCGCCAGGCGGGCTACTCTACTATATCTATCAT
>JASLVT010000141.1 GCA_030741175.1 Porticoccaceae bacterium | reverse complement strand
TAAACTTGGGCGGCGAATTACCCGAGGATATTGCCCTATCAATACTGTCGGAGTGTCTGGCGAAACTTAATCAAGCGGAAGCGCGTTCAATTAGCAAGCTATTATGAACTTGGCTGCGCTTATTCTTGCCGCAGGGGCTGGCTCCCGCTTTGGTTCGACCAAACAATTAGTGGATATTGACGGAAAGCCCATGCTTCAGCACTGTATTGATAGCACGGCGACAGTACTACCAGAGTCAACATATACGGTGCTCGGCAATCAATCTGAGACTATTGCCGGCAAGATTTGTAACACGCAGATTATCTACAATCCAGATTGGCGCAAAGGTATTGGTCACTCGATTGCCACTGGTGTGGGAGCCTTAAAAGAAGGCTATCAGGGTATTTTAATTCTGTTAGCTGACCAGCCCAATATCAAGCATTACCATTTGACTCAATTAATCCAGCTCTTTAATGGGCACAATACTGTTTGCAGTTTTTACGCTGGGGAAAGAGGCGTCCCAGCCATTTTCCCACAATCACAATACAATGATTTAATGGCACTACGGGGCGACTATGGCGCCAAGCGCCTTTTGCAAACCATGAACAATGGGTTGCAGACACTGTCTTTGGCAGAAGCCATATTGGATATTGATACACCAGACGACCTAGAGAATTTAAGCGCCACCCGATAAAAAACGGCTGGCGCCACTCGCGTGCTACCGCTAAACCTGAGAAATACGCTCCAATGTTCGCTCGCGTTGCGCTTCCATTTTCTGCGGTGCTTTGTCACCAAACTGTTGGAAGTAACGTTGTTGGCTTTCACATTCAGCAGTCCACTCAGTAGCATCGATATTCATCAATGTGGCAAAGTTATCCATACTGAAGTCGAGCCCCTCCCAACTTAGATCCTCATAATTCGGCACATAGCCTATAGGGCTCTCAATAGCCTCAACCTGATTTTGGGTACGCTCAGCTATCCATTTTAGAACCCGCATATTTTGACCAAAACCAGGCCACAGGAATTTGCCATCACTGCCCTTTCTAAACCAGTTGACGCGAAACACCTGCGGCAAATTACTAGCCTTGTCGGCCATACTAAACCAGTGGTTCCAGTAGTCACCCATGTTGTAACCACAGAAGGGTAACATTGCCATTGGGTCACGTCTGATCGCCTCTTGATCATCCGAGGCCGCCGTCGCTTCCGAGCCAATGGTGGCAGCTAAATAGACGCCATGATCCCAATCCAGACCCTGAAAAACCAATGGCATTGTACTGCTCATGCGGCCGCCGAATAAAAGCGCATCCAACGGCACACCCTCAGGCTGATCCCAAGCAGGATCCGTTGAAGTCCACTGAGAGGCAGGACTGGTAAATCTGGCATTGGGGTGCGCAGCCAGTCTGCCGCACTCTGGTTGCCAATCCTGACCCTGCCAATCAATTAGATGTTCCGGTGCCTCATCTGTCATACCTTCCCACCAAACATCACCCTCATCGGTCAGTGCTACATTAGTGAAAATAGTATTTTTCTCCATAGTTCTCATAGCCGTTGGATTGGACTTTTCGGAGGTTCCGGGAGCGACACCAAAATAGCCAAACTCGGGATTGATAGCCCGCAATTTGCCATCCTGATCTGGCTTAATCCAAGCAATATCATCCCCCACTGTCCACACCTTCCAACCGTCGAAGCCTTCAGGAGGCACAAGCATGGCCAAATTGGTTTTACCACAGGCGCTGGGGAATGCACCGGCCATATAGGTCTTTTGCCCCGCTGGCGACTCAATACCCACCAACAACATATGCTCAGCCAGCCAGCCTTCATCACTGCCCATAGATGAAGCAATCCGCAGGGCAACACATTTTTTACCCAGCAGAGCATTGCCGCCATAGCCACTACCATAGGACCAGACCGATCGATCTTGAGGGAAGTGGGCGATATAGCGATTATCGATATCACAGGGCCAAGCGACATCCTCCTGGCCAGGTGCGAGAGGATAACCCACAGAATGCAGACATTGAATAAAGTCATTGTCCCCAAGAACGTCCAACACCTCACGACCCACTCGGGCCATAATATGCATGCTAACAACAGCGTAAGGGGAGTCCGTAATTTGGATACCAATCTGTTTTAACTCTGAACCCAGTGGCCCCATACTAAAGGGAATAACATAGAGAGTTCGCCCCGCCATAGAGCCGGCAAATAAATTGCCCAGCTTATCTTTCATTTCGTTGGGATCAACCCAGTTGTTCGTTGGTCCCGCCTGTTCCTGTTGCGGACTACAAATAAAAGTGCGTTGCTCAACCCGAGCAACATCACCCGGATCAGAGCGGCATAGGTATGAGTTTGGTCTCAGAGAGGGATTGAGTGGAGTAAATACACCAGCCTCGACCAACTCTCCACACAACATATCGTATTCTTCCCGACTGCCATCACACCAATAGACATTGGCCGGTGAGCAGAGCTGTTTGATTTCTTCCACCCATGACATAACCTTCACGGGTAATTGATTTGTTGTGGGATCGATTCCAACCATTTACAAGTGCCTCTAATGTAGAACAAGATTTCAGACATTTTGGACATCAACTTATTTACTAATGAGTCCTATTGCTAAAATTTTAGTTTAGAAAACTTTTAGTTAATGGCAATTTTTAGGGGAGAGTCGTACGGAGGCCAGCGTTGTTGAGCGCACCCACTAAGGCATGTCACCAATGGTGGAACCACTAGCACAATCGTCGCGAAAATATTTAACACATAACCATAAGCCAGAGTTAACACCGACGATAGACATCAACATAGTGCTCTTTGCTTGTTGCTTGTTGCTCTTCGCTCTTCCCTCGGTCAGCCGTGACCGCTCTTAAGTGCGAATATTGATTATACTCAAACCGATTTATTACTCAAACCGGTTTAGGCGATACCAAGCATTATATAAGTGAATATAGCGTTCGCCATTTGCGCACGATAGGCAAATGCGGCCACAAACCTAATCTAACGCCGCGCCAGCAGTTTTACCCCTGGCTGCACCTCAGAAACTAGCTCACCTGCCTTTATCACCTGAGTGCCCGCGACCAAAACATGAGCTATACCTGTAGGTTTAAGATAGGGATCGGTGTAACCGGCATTTGCCGCCACCGTCTTCGCATCGAAGATCACAATATCCGCATCGGCACCTTTTTGTATGCGCCCTTTCTTTTTAAACAGCGGTGCGCCCTGCTCCAACCATTGCGCCTGATACAGGCTCAATTTAGCCAATGCTTCTTTAAGACTGAGTACATTGCGCTCGCGCACGTAATGACCCAGCACCCGAGAGAATGTGCCTGCCACATTGGGGTTGGTGTCGATACTGGGATGCATGGCGGGCAAGGCGTCGGTTGACACCATCATTTTTGGCCATCGCAGGGCAGTTTCTATCCAGTCCTCTCTTAGATAATGGTTAGCCACCATCCCCATAGGCTGTTCTTTTGAAAACTTGTCCCATGTCTCTTTGGTTAGCCACTCACCGGTAGCCAGCCATTGTATATCTTCATAACTGACATCAAACATAGCCTTCCAATCACGGCGACGGAATACATCGGCAGAAATGCTGGTACTACCAGCGGGGTAGGACAGGGTTTCAGTAGTAATATTGGCGCCGGCTTTATTGGCTTGATCAATCATATCCAACCACTCACCGACACGACCCATAGCACTATGAGTAATATGACAAATAAACAGTGCCGCACCTGTCTTTTTCGCCAGATCGATCACTTCGATCAACCCTGAGGGATCGCCAGTATAACCGCGGCGCACATGGATATAGAGCGGTACTCGACGCTCTGCAGCAAGATCGAACAACATACGTAATTCGGCATCAGAGACCGCGGCGGTCATATAGTCCAGTAGCACACCGATACCCAGACCGCCCTCATCGAGGCCTTGGCCTATCAATGTGCGCATTTGATTGATTTGCGCCTCTGTAGCCGGCTGCATCCAGGTGGGGCCACCCATATGTAGCACCTTATCACCGACAAAAAGGTAGGGCATTTCACGCCCCTCAATCACTTTCATGCGCACCGCCCAATGCCCGACAGAGGAACCGTAATTAATTTGCGCACCAGCCTTAAAGTGCTCGCCGTAAAAACTCACCGGAAAGGCACCAGCCTCAAGATCCAATTGTGTGGTAATACCGTCGAGAAGATTAGCCTGCTGACCAAGCAAAGTGGGCGTATGGGTATGGACATCGATAAAGCCAGGAGCAACCACTAGGCCTGAAGCATCAATGGTTTCCTTGGCCTGCAATGGTTTAGCAGAGATAACACTAATACTGCCACCATTGATGCCGACATGGGCTATGTCATCGAAATTGGTTTCAGGGTCAATCACTCTGCCATTGGCAATAACTAAATCATATTGTGTAGCACTGACTGACACCGCGCTTAGTGCAAGTGATACAATCGAAAGCAGCAGTCTAACCAACCTCAATGGA
>JASLVT010000140.1 GCA_030741175.1 Porticoccaceae bacterium | reverse complement strand
ATAACCGGAAATGCGCGCATAGATCAGATTGGGATTATCTTTACGTAGGCTCTCTGGGTCCAAACCCCAGTCCTCAAGCACACCGGGACGGAAGTTCTCCACTACAATATCGGCACTTTTGAGCAACTGGCGAACCAAGTCACGCCCCGTATCGGACTTGAGATCCAAGGAAATACATTTTTTATTGCGCCCCAGACTTCGCCACCAAAGCGATGTCCCCTCCTTGACCTCCCGCCAGTTGCGAATGGGATCTCCCCCTGGAGGCTCCACTTTAATAACCTCAGCGCCAAAGTAGCCCAGCATGCAGCCAGCAAAGGGGCCAGCCAATAATTGACCCAATTCAATCACTCTCAATCCATGTAATGGTTTATTCATTATTCTGTGTTCCACTTAATTAAAACGGTTAAGATTTTACTGGGCAAAAGTGTAAACTAGACTCGGATAGAAAATAAAATATTTACAATATTTGCGTAAGATTGATGTTTTTGGAGTCAAACCACGTAATAACAATTGAAGTGCACTCATTCTATTAACCAATACTCCAGCCATGGAATCGGCTTTAAGTTGAAGACTCTGCTGAATTGAATCAAGGGGTTGAACATGCCGACAGCAATAACCAATAACGTTGTATCCGCAGCATTGAATTACAGGGTTGTGCGTTTTGCTGTTTGTATTTTGCTGACTCTTCTAGTGGGTCTACTAGCGATCGACAGCCATAGTCAGTCTGCTGATCAACAATCTGAATCAGATCCTACAGAGGACTATCTCAACGCCATTGATCGCGTCGAGGCCGATTACAGTGCCTACTCCACCGAACTCTCAGACCTATATTTGGGTCTCGGCAGATCATTGTTATCAAATCAGGAGTATCAAAAAGCCCGGCAAGCCTTTCAGCGCGGCATGCAGATTGAACGCATCAACTATGGCCTAAATAGCCTGTCACAAAGCCCCTATCTCCTGTCCATTGCCGATACAGAAAGTTATATGGGTAACTGGAAACAATCACAAAAAGCGCTAGAAAATCTCTACAGCATCAACCGCCAGGCCTACGGCGCCGATGATCCGCGTCTGCTACCGATACTCAATCAAATACTCAACTGGTATCTAGTCAGTTATCACCAACGCTCACCCAGCGGTGGTTATTCAAACTTAGTCATATCTGAGCGTGTCGCCACACGTATGTACGATATTATGCTCAAAAGCATGCCTCTTAATGACCCACAGGCACCGGATAGTTTTCGTCGTATAGGTTACCTACAGTATTTTATTGCCGATCATATCAGACAACATGGTGAACCCTCAGAGTCGGGTGTTACCATGAGTACCGCAGGTTCTTCCAACCTAAGCAGTAAAAAAACCCTGTCACATATGCATTTTCGCCGCGGCAAAGCCGCACTGCAGAAAGTTGTTGAATCAACCGTGCACCAGGAAAATAGCAGCAAAATAGATCAGGCAATGGCGATCTCGGAGTTAGGGGACTGGTACTTGGTATTTGGACAGCGCAACTCCGCAGCACAAACCTATCAACTGGCCTATGAAATTGTGCAGCAAGCTGAGGCACCCGATAAACTGCAGTCAGAGCTCTTTGACCAACCGAGATTGATCAGCTTTCCGTTAGCCGAGGCCGAGGTCGCAGCTAACAAAGAGGAGCAAGAGCAATTTGAAGTAAGCTTCACTGTAACCCCTTACGGTATGCCCAAAAATATCCAGTTGGTGGATACCTCTGTCGAGGTTTCAGAACAACAGCTAAGAACCTTGCGCCGTGCATTAACCAGGCAGAGATTCAGACCAAAAATACAGAATGGCGTACCTGAAGAAGCAGCCCACCAACTGTTGTTCGCAATACCAACGCCCAAAAGCTAAAGTAATTGGCAGATAACCTAATCCTGAACACAAGAGTATTACTATGATCGCAAACAGCAATCCTCGCCGGGCATCAGTAAACGTCGGAGCAGTGCTCCTTCTCAGCCTTGTGCTTAGTGCCTGTCAAATGCCGTCCTACAGCCCACCCTCAGGCTCTTCAGCACCCTCTGGAAGCAGTGGTGGTGCCTCTGGTGGCGGAATGCCTTCATCGTCAGGTGGTAGCAATGGAGGCAGCACTGGTGCCGGCATGCCCTCGTCCGGCGGCAGTCAAGAAGGTAGTAATGGTGGTAGTAATGGCGGTATACCCTCCCCCAGTGGTAGCGATGGCGGCGCAGCAGCTGATCCTTCTGGCGGCTCATCGGGTCAATCCTTGGAGGATCTCGATCAAGCATTAGAAGACTCCCTTGAGGGCTTCGACGAAAGCGTTGGCAGCCAGGGCTCGACCGGTGCAGAAATTGATATTCTAAGTCCCTCCGGTGGTGGAGGCGGTATGCAGGTCGACAGTGATACGCCACTGTTTGAGGAGGCTAGTGATGGACCGTTGGCAGACGGCACTATAGCGGAAGGCAACGCAGAAATAGAAAGTCGTGCTGCCGAGGGTCCCGAATCAGAAGCCAGCGAATCTGAGAACGGATCCATTGGAGCTGCAACTGAGGGATCAGAGGACATGGATATTGCGCCCATTCCAGATGATATAGGCGATGGTCAAGGCGATGATATTGTCTTGCGGCAGATACGCGATGCCGCAATGAAAGAGAGTGACCCATTGTTGCGAGAAAAACTCTGGGACGAGTATCGGCGCATTAAAAATCAATAGAACAGAATCAAGCAGACCCCACTATGAATATTCATCGAATTAAACAGGCCCCATACTTAGCTTTGATTGGCATTGTTTTTATCCTGATACAACTCGCCGTGGCGCCCGATGTAAATAGTGCTGTGGATAAAATAACCTCATCCACAGCGCTGGTATTAAAAACTCCCTCTCAGCCTATTCCAGAGGAAGCGCTATTGGATGTGGGAATTCCCGTTCTCAATGATGGGCTTTACCTCACCGATGATGAGGATACCGTTTTTCCGGAGGTCCGCTTCGCCGAGGCAATTTATTTTTCTAACCAACTGGCTAAAGTGTTGGAAAAAAGTGGCGCTTGGGGCGCTATCCGCGTGACGCCAAGTGATGAAGTCATTATGGATCTGTATATCACCGGCACCATTTTGCAATCTGATGGTGAAACACTGGATTTGCAGATCGAGGTTAAAGATAGCAGTGGGAAACGATGGTTGAGTAAGGACTATAAACAAACCGTCGGTAAATACGCCTATGATCGCCGCTTGAAATCTCTGGGAGATCCATTCCAAAACTTATTTATACGTATTGCCAATGACTTGCTTAGCTATCGCGAAAAACTTAGCAACCAACGGGCTATTGAACTTCGTACTATGTCCGAACTGCGTTTTGCCAAAACCTTCTCTGCACAGGCCTTCGACAGTTATATCAGCGAAAAGCGCAATGGCACCTTAGTGATCGATAAGCTTCCAGCTGATAATGACAGCATTCTTGTGCGCGTGCGTAAAATCCGCGAGCGAGATTATCTGTACATCGATACCATGCAAGATTACTACGACGGTTTCACCCAACAAATGCATCTTGCCTATCAGGATTTTCGCCGTGCCTCTTACGACTCAGTGGTCAAAGCCCGACAACTAAATAGACAGGGTAATCAGCGTATTGTCGCCGGTATTGGCGCTATTCTCGCCGGCATCTATGGCCGCTCTGAAGCCGATACTCGCATTGCCAGTGATGCGGGGACTGCCACTGCTGCGGTCGGCGGTTTTGCACTTAAATCTGGGCTTGATAAAAAACAGCAGGCCGCGACCTACAATGAATCGGTTGCCGAAATGGGCTCCTCTCTCGAAGCTGAGATAGCGCCGCAAGTCATTGAACTGGAAGACCGCACCGTGACACTCACGGGAACGGTGCAGGCGCAGTATCAACAATGGCAGGAGCTGCTGCAAAAGATCTACCAACAAGAGCGGGGCTCATTATAACTATGCCAGACCAACGCGCTCAGCCCGATCGACAAAGGCTTATTATCATAAGTTTGCTAGTGCTGGTTGCCGTCGTTGTTCTGCTACTACCACGCTGGGTCACCGAACCCTGGATTGCTGATTCCTCTGACAGTCGCCCATCCAATAGCTCAATCACGGCCGTCAGCCCATCCATCATTGCTGAAAAAACCCAGTATCGGCAAAATTCACAGCAAGTATTGGCAAAAATTATTGTATTGCGCGACAAGCTCAACAGCCAATCGGTAGAGGACTGGGCCGAATTTGAGTTTAGTCGCGCACTGGCACTAATCGCAACTGGCGACGAACAGTATGGCTATGGTAACTACAGCCAATCACTTAGCAGTTTTGAGCAAGCACTGGAGCAACTTGAGCAAATTCAAACTCGAGGACAAGAAAAATATATTCAGGCGCTGGCAACTGGCGCCGCTGCAATCGAAAACGCAACGCCAACAGACCTGGGCATTGCCGCCAGTGCCGCTCAGTTAGCTATGGCTATCGAGCCAGAGGACAGCAGATCTTTAGACTTAAAGCAGCGC
>JASLVT010000013.1 GCA_030741175.1 Porticoccaceae bacterium | reverse complement strand
CATACTTTATAAAAATTATTATCCTTTGGGTGAATCAGCAAAATACCATTGGGATGTTTTTTGATGCTAATCACATCCCCCGGTTCGGTGCTAACGTCGTTATGGCCATCACAGGTGATCAGAGGGTGTAATTCATTTCTGGAACTGACTCGGATTTCAATCTGAGCATCGCCATTTAATACGACAGGCCGGCTGCTAAGTGTATGCGGATTAAGGGGTACCACCACTATCGCATCAAGCTCTGGAACTAACAATGGTCCCCCTGCCGATAAGGCATAGGCTGTTGAACCTGTTGGTGTGGCCACAATCAAACCATCGGAGCGCTGACTGTAGACAAACTCACCATCGACATAGAGCTCAAAAGTCATCATACGAACGGACATGCCCGGATGCAGCACAATATCATTGACCGCTGTACCCTTGCCTATTTCTACCCCATTGCGAGTGACCGATGTCTCCAAGAGGAAACGCTTGGTCTGTTTGTACTGACCCTGCAGTACTGGCCATACTCGCTGTTCAATCTCGTCCGGAGAAATATCTGTGAGAAAACCCAGTCGACCGCGGTTTATACCAAGCAGAGGGATGCCACAATCGGCCATTTGACGACAGGCACCGAGCATACTGCCGTCTCCTCCGACAACAATACCCAAATCGACCCTGTCCGCAAACGCCTCTACAGGCAAAGTATTGTCTGGCGTCCAATTGACCAATGCAGCAGCCTGTTGCTCATAAACCACCTCTCGACCCTGAGCCTTGAGAAATGATTCCAACTTGTGTAATGACTCCACAACCTCTGGCACATCAAGGCTGGCAAGCAATCCAATACGCTGAAAATGAGACATATTAAGTATCTTGTAAAAGTGAACTGGTAATTATACAGGCTGTGGCGTTAATTCGCCCATTTTCAGGCATAATACACAGGAGTCGCACCTTTTCCACTGCGGTTTTTGCGGCCAGAATGAGGAGGAAAGTCCATTAATAGACAGACTGTAGTACTGATCGGCATGCCTGGGGCTGGAAAGAGCACCATCGGCATTCTATTGGCCAAAACCTTGGGTCTGGACTTTCTAGATACTGATATCAGTATTCAGGTAAAACATAATCAGACCCTGCAGCAGATCGCCGACCAAGACGGGTATTTAGTGTTGCGCGATTATGAGGAACAGATACTTCTCACCGAGGATATCGAGTCAAAAGTCGTATCTACCGGCGGTAGTGCAGTGTATTCAGAGCTTGGCATGAGACGACTGAAAACCAATGCTGTAGTGGTATTCCTCGATGTCTCGCTAGAACAGTTGGAGGTGCGAGTAACAGACTTCGCAAGTCGCGGTATTGCACGTCGCCCAGATCAAAGTTTCGCTGACTTATTTGTTGAGCGCCATGCTCTATATCAACAATATGCGGATATCAGCATCGACTGCAGCGACCTCAGTATTGATGAGGCGCTGCAATCAGTCATCACCGCAATAAAACGATAATTTATCCCAATACGGACACAATGGAGTCGCTGAGATAACCAATATTGCCTGAATTAATGCCCGCCAGATTGACTCGACTGGAGGAGACAATATAAATACCGTGATCCTCTCGTAATTGATCCAACTGATCAGTGTTCAAACCCAAGAACGAAAACATCCCTTTTTGCTGTTTGATATGGCTAAAGTCAATTCCCGCTGCATTTTGTTGGATATTATCAGCCAATAAATTGCGCATCGACTGAATTCTTGTGCGCACTTCTGTTAGTTCTGTTTCCCAATTGGCACGCAGCTGCTGATCACCGAGAATAAGCGATACTAGTAGTGCACCATGGGCGGGGGGCATAGAGTAGGTTTGTCGCGCTACAGCCATAGCCTGCGATGCAACAATATCAGCCTGCTCAGACGTGTCAGTAACAAAAGTAATTGAGCCAGTGCGCTCGCGGTAGAGACCAAAGTTTTTTGAGCAGGATGAGGCAATAACAAGTTCAGGCAACCTATCAGCCATCATCCGTATGCCATAGGCATCCTCATCAAGGCCATCACCCAACCCCTGATAGGCAGTATCAATAAAGGGAATAAAACCTCGCTCTAGGGCCAAATCAGCAATTTGGTCCCATTGCTCATTGCTCAAATCAGCGCCCGTAGGATTATGGCAACAGCCATGTAACAACACCATATCACCGGCGGGAACCTGTGCTAATGTGGTCATCATTGCATCCACATCAATCTGGTGATCATTCAGGTTGTAGTATGGATATTCCTCGATATTAACGCCAGCACTGCCCAATAAAGGAATATGGTTTGGCCAAGTTGGCACACCAACCCAGAGTTTGGCATCGGGACGCGCGCGCACAATCACCTCTGCCCCGACTCTTAATGCACCGGAGCCACCGGGCGCTTGAATGGTTTTAATTCGACCAGAATCCAGAATGCTATGATCCGCTCCGAATAACAGTTGCAAAATTCTTTGATTGTAATCTGGATCACCGGCAATACCCTGATAGGCCTTGGTAGTCTCCAACGCCATTAACTGGGCTTCCGCTTCTTTGACCGATGCCATCACTGGTGTTCGGCCTCGATCATCCTGATAGACACCAACGCCTAAATCAATTTTATTAGTACGATCATCCGCTCTAAATGCCGCCATTAACGCTAATATGGGATCCATACCAACGGGCTTTAAACGCTCAAACATCTTAATTTCCTGAAATTAAATTAGATTACCATATGACTGAGGTCGGGATTCTACTACGGATTAATATAATTGTTCAGTGATTTGCACTGAGAAAGTCAATTACTAGATGATTAAATTGCTCGGGCTTCTCCGCATGCAGCCAATGCCCAGCACCCTCAATCATCTCAAACTCTGAATTGGGGAAGAGAGCGGATATTATCGGTCGATGCTTCTGCTGAATATAGGCCGAGGTCTCACCTTTGATAAACAGCACAGGCCCTTCATAACAACTACCACTGGGGGCATCAACCAGACTGGTACTGTAATTGGCAACAATGGACTTAACATTGAGCTTCAACTTAAAATCCCCCGCCGTATTCCGTTGCAAATTTTTAAGAATAAACGCTCTGGTTGTTTTGTCAGTAATCCATTCTGCCATCAACTGATCAGCCTCTCGACGGCTAGCAACTATGCTGTCATCCAGTGCAGCCAGTGCTTCAATCACATCATTATTGCTCTGCGGATAATTCACTGGCGCAATATCGCCTACCACTAGCCGCTTGACTCGATCGGGATACTGCAGAACCATTTCCATGCCCAACTTCCCGCCCAATGAATGCCCTACCAAGTGCGCCTGATCTAGATCTAAGTCATCCATCAGCTCAATAATATCGGCCGCCATCAGCGGAATGCTCATCTCTGGCTCATGGGGTGAATCGCCATGGTTGCGAAGATCCACTGCAATCACGCGATAATTCTGTTGTACTAACTGTCGCCCAAGATTACCCAGATTGCTCAGGGAACCAAACATGCCATGCATTAAAATAACGGCTGGACCAGAACCTTGGTCAGTAAAATTTAACTTCATTGCAATGCAGTAGCCTTATTCAGATACCTGAGCCGCACGACGGCGGTACTTGTCTTTATTTTTGCGCCCCATCTCGTAGAGCCTAGAACGCAAACCACGCCGCAGCGACGGGAAAAGATAACTTAATGTGGTTAGCTTGCCACTAAATGCCGGCATTGAGATTTCGATCTGTTTACCCGCGGCGATATCCAGTATGGCATCCGCTACTTCGTCAGCCGAACTCATGGGCTGAGAGAATACAATATCTTCTACCTGATCAATTTCATCCATAATAAAGCCCGTATCAATCGGGCCCGGCGACACCACACCGACATTTATATTGGCATCTTTCAACTCATCTGCTAGGCCATAAGCAAAGGCTCGCAAACCCGCTTTGGTTCCTGAATAAGTCACAGCACCTTGGAGTGGCGCACGCCCTGCCAATGAACCAACCATTACAATGGCGCCTGAGCCAGCGCGACGCAGAAATGGAATAGCTGCGCATGACAGCACCATTGGAGCGCGAAGGTTGATATCGACCATTGCAGCCACCGCTGTCGGATCGACAGTGCATAAGTCACCACGGGAATGCATGCCGGCATTATTAATCAACACATCGACACTGCCAAATTTTGCCTCAGCCTTATTGAGCAACTTTAGACATTGATCAGTGTCGGCCACATCCATTGCTACGGTAAGCACATCAGTTTGTTGACGCAACTCTTTGGCTATTGTGTTGAGCCCAGCGCGGCCACGCGCCACTAACACTAGATTGGCTTTGTGAGCAGCGAAAGCACGAGCACAAGCGGCTCCGACACCAGCTGATGCTCCCGTAATAATAACCGTCTTCCCCGAAAAGTTGAGATTCATAGTGATTCCTATTTGTTTTATTTTATTGTCAACACATCCGCCAATGCCGACTGTAGAAAAGGATACTGGAAGTTGAATCCACTGTCTTGGAGTTTACGTGGAATCACTCTTTTTCCCTGCAGTAATAACTCATCGCCCATTTGTCCAAACAATAGTTTAACCGCAAAATTAGGCATTGGGACAAACGCAGGACGACCTAAAGTGTCGGCCAACGCACTGGCAAATTCTCGGTTCTGCACAGGATTAGGAGCGGTGGCATTAATAGCACCGGTTATTTTGCTGTCAGTGAGAGAATGGATGATGAGTGACACCATATCATCGATATGAATCCAAGACATCCATTGCCGACCACTGCCAATTGGACCACCCAGTGCTAGCTTAAACGCTGGCAACATTTTGGCCAAGGCGCCCTCCAAGCCCAATACAACTCCAGTGCGCAGATACACCAGACGACAGCCCATGGATTCAAATTTAGCCGCACTTTGCTCCCACTGACTGCATAACTGATGGGAAAAATTATCGTCACTAGCCGCTGTCTCATCAATAGCCTCATCGCCATCACCTGCACCGTAGAAGCCGATAGCAGAGCCAGTAATCACAACCTTAGGAGGCTCTGGTCTTGTAGCAAAAAATTGGCATAAATGCTCAGTTGTGCCAATGCGGCTGGTGTAGAACAATGCTTTCTTTGCAGCGGTCCAACGCCCTTCTCCCAGCGGCTCTCCGGCGAGGTTAACCAAACTGTCAATCACCAGATCTCCGGGCAATTCATCTAGGGTTTCAATCAGCTTTACTGCATCGGGTAGCCGAGTCGCGGCCTGTTTTGCATCTCGCGTCAAAACAATAACCCGCCAGCCTTCAGCGCAGAGTTGTCGGCATAGCTGCCTTCCAATAAACCCGCTGCCGCCCGTTATTAGTATTGTTGACATAGGTCTATGCTCCTTAGTGATATTACGTGCAAACAGCATTTTTTGGTCACAATATTTATTTTGCTCCCCGATTGCTGAATTGATATTATACCGCCCTTCTTTTGTGGCACATTTTTCTTTTCAAACTGATTAAACTGGACATTCACTATGAGTCTTGCTGACAAAGTATTGGCAATCAATAACGACCTTCCAATTCGCACTGACGAACCTGTTCACAGTGGTAAAGTACGCTCTGTATATTGGCTAACTGACGCCGACAGTCGGCGCCTAATTGCCGAAAACAACTATGATGTCGCACCAGACGCACCGCTGGCGATTATGGTAATTAGTGATCGCATCTCAGCATTTGAATGTATCTGGCATGGTGAAGGTGGCATGAATGGTGTTCCCGGTAAGGGAGCCGCGCTCAATGCTATCTCTAATCACTGGTTTAAGCTGTTTCGAGAGCAGGGACTAGCAGATAGTCATATTTTGGATGTACCGCACCCACTGGTTTGGATTGTGCAAAAAGCGCGTCCGGTCATGATCGAGGCGATCTGCCGTCAGTATATTACTGGCTCCATGTGGCGTTCCTATGTTAAGGGCGAACGTGATTTCTGTGGTATTCAGATTGCTGAGGGCCTAGAGCGGGACCAAAAACTTCCCGAATTGCTGATAACACCTTCAACCAAAGGCATTCTGACCGGCATACCTGGCGTACCTGAAGTGGACGATGTCAATGTGTCTCGCACTGATATTGAAACTAACTACGAAGCTTTCCAGTTTAATTCACCGGCAGATATCGATACCTATGAGAGACTCCTAGGCGAAGGCTTTGATGTTATAAGCAATGAGCTAGCCAAACTTGATCAAATCTTTGTCGATACCAAATTTGAATTTGGCTACGTCACCGATAGTGCTGGCAATGAAAAGTTGATCTACATGGATGAGGTCGGCACACCTGATTCATCAAGGATATGGGATGGCCCAAGCTACCGAGATGGTAAAGTTGTAGAGAACTCGAAAGAAGGTTTCCGCCAATTATTGCTAAACCATTTCCCCGACGCGGATATTCTGCTAGATAAGAATCGCATGCCGGAACGTCAAGCTCTGGCAGCTGATAATGCCCTGCCAGAAGCTGTGATGATGGCGGTATCTGATACCTACGTAAGCCTGGCAGAAAAGATAACTGGGCAACCCCTAGTGATATCAGATAACCCCAAAGCCGAGATCCTTGAGATCTTAAAAGAGCAATACGGGTTAATCGACTAGCATCCAATAATATTGATTGGCATCTCAGACAACTGAGATGCCAATCGACCTTCCGCGGTGCTTTTGCGGCTCTTTTGCGGCACTTTTGCGGCACCTTTACATTTCTCCCCGGTTAGTCCAAGGCTATGCCCCAAATTACTCAACTGTTACCGATGACCAACGAGCAATGCCCATCTAGTGCAGACGATATATTCTCCATCATAATCAGTTGATAACAGAATAAAAACTCAGTAAACCTATTACATTTACTCAGTGATTGGGTTAGAGTCCTGTTTTTAATTTGACAGCGTGAACACCAATGACAGAACAACAAACAATCGATATTGATACCCGTAAATTATTTAATATGGGTGCCAATCTGCTGGTTGCGGGATTTATAAACCAAAAGCCAGAGGCAGCAAAAAAACTCTTTAAAGAACTGAAGCAAGGTGCCAGCGTTAAATCGGGGCAGTTGACCTCAGAGCAAAATAATATGGTTATCCCTGTCAAACTTGAGTTGGATCGTAGTGAATACCGCGGTCAATTTAATTATCCAAATTTTGATGTCGCGCTGAGAGCGCTACTACAGAAATTTGAGACAGAAGTACGCAAAGATAAGGAGCTAAAAGATCTGCGCACATTGACTAATGAAGCCACCGGTGGTGTGTTATTCAATCTACCTAGCGGTGTGCGAATAGACGACGATCTCAATGTTCTTATGATGGCAGTTGAGCCCAAAGATAACTGTCTAATCGTGCGCTTAATGTTTATGGAACCAGAACAGTTCCAAGCCTGATTAATCTCGCCAAGGATCACTAACATGAGTAGCCCACTGCAGGGGTTTAGCCAAAAACTGGCCGCGGTATTGCCAGAACTCCGCAGTGAGCGTCTGCCAGCACTGCTTCTAAGCATGCTTAAAAGCCTGGTGCCATTTGATAATGCAGTGATCCTAAGTTACACGAAAGGCGAAACGCCGCAAGTTCACTACAATGATATCCCCCCCTTAGAACGGGAGACGCAGATTAATTCATTTATTACTGGCCCGTTTTTATTAGATCCTTTTTATCGCGCTGCAGTCGATCAAGGTGAAGCTGGATTACATCGTCTCTGTGATTTGGCGCCCGAGGGATTTGAGAAAACTGAATACTACCGAAGCTATTTTAAATACACAGATATTAAAGATGAGGTGGGCTATATTATCCATCTCTCCGCTGATAAGTTTCTCAATATATCCCTGAGTCGTCTGTCGCTTTCCCAACGCTTCAACCAACCACATATTTCAATTTTAAGAGATATTACTGCAATAGTAGAAACCATTTGCAAGGAACACTGGGGATCAGAGGCTGTAACCAAATCTCACAACCCTCTGCCGATGCAGTTGGATAGCGCGCTCAAGCATTTTGGTACCGCCTATTTGACCGAGCGCGAGTCTCAGGTGGTTCATCTATTTCTTCATGGCCATTCAACCAAGTCCATCGCCGATCGCCTCGGTATCTCTCCGGAGACAGTGAAACTGCATCGCAAAAATAGCTATGCCAAACTGGATGTCTCATCGCAAGCAGAGCTGTTTTATCTATTTATTGATTCGCTCGCCAGTTTGACCGATTACTCGGGAGGGGATCCTCTGGTCGGCTATCTCTAACGGAACCATCCGCAATCATCGCAACTAAGCAAAGACAACCGCGTCGCCCTCAAGATCTGCCGAAATAGTATCGCCAGGCATAAATTTACCCGCCAAGATACTCTCTGCTAATGGGTTTTCAATTAACTGCTGGACGGTTCGTTTAAGCGGCCGAGCACCGTAGACTGGATCAAAGCCGACTTCCAATAGCTTATCCATCACCTCATCGGTCAACACTAAACTGAGTTCATGCTCAGCCAACCGGCTATTGAGCAGCGCAATCTGAATATCAGCGATACCGCGAAGTTCATCCATTGCCAATGGATGAAACACCACTGTTTCATCGACACGATTAATAAACTCGGGGCGGAAATGTGCGCTGACAACATCCATCACCGCCGATTTCATGGTTTGGTAATTCTCTTCACCCGCTAGCATTTGAATCACATCAGAGCCAAGATTTGAGGTCATTACGATCACGGTATTTTTGAAATCAACAGTGCGTCCCTGACCATCAGTCAAACGACCATCATCTAATACCTGTAACAAAATATTGAATACGTCAGGATGCGCTTTCTCAACCTCATCTAGCAGTAAAACCGAATAGGGGCGTCGTCGCACTGCCTCAGTAATGTAGCCGCCCTCTTCATAACCTACATAGCCAGGGGGAGCACCAATCAGTCTTGCTACAGAATGTTTTTCCATAAACTCTGACATATCAATCCGCACCATGGCATCTTCGCTATCAAATAAAAATTCCGCCAAGGATTTGCATAACTCGGTTTTTCCCACACCCGTAGGGCCCAAAAATAAAAACGAGCCATTGGGACGATCTGCATCAGCTAAACCGGCACGAGATCGTCTGACGGCATTGGATACAGCTGCAACCGCCTCATTTTGCCCCATCACACGACTGTGCAGAGACTCTTCCATACGCAGCAGTTTGTCCCGCTCACCCTCTAGCATCTTAGCCACTGGTATACCGGTCCATTTCGACACTACCTCAGCGACCTCTTCTTCAGTGACCTTATTGCGCAATAACCGTTTTTCTACCTGCTCTTCAGCACCGGCATTGGCAAGCTGCTTCTCTAGCTCAGGTATAATGCTGTACTGAATTTGTGCCATCTGTTCCAAATCACCCGCACGGTGAGCCGCCTCTAAGTTAACCCTAGCCTGTTCCAGCTCCGCTTTAATATGCGTGGCACCCTGCATCGATGCTTTTTCTGCTATCCAAATTTCTTCTAGGTCGGCGTACTCTTTCTCCAACTCCTTTATATCGGCCTCAAGTTTGTGCTGGCGTTTTTTAGCTGCGGCATCCTTTTCTTTATTCAATGCCTGGCGCTCAATCTTCAGTTGAATAAGTCGCCGCTCTAACCTGTCCATCTCCTCAGGTTTGGAGTCAATCTCCATACGAATACGACTACCCGATTCATCGATAAGATCAATAGCTTTATCCGGTAATTGACGATCAGTAATATAGCGCTGGGACAGTTTTGCCGCAGAGACAATGGCACTATCGGTGATTTCAACACCATGATGAACCTCGTAACGTTCTTTTAACCCGCGCAGAATAGCGATGGTATCTTCCTCACTTGGCTCCTCGACCAATACTTTTTGGAAGCGTCGCTCCAGAGCAGCATCCTTCTCAATAAATTGACGGTACTCATCTAGGGTAGTTGCGCCCACACAATGAAGCTCGCCGCGGGCCAGAGCAGGCTTAAGCATATTGCCCGCATCCATGGCACCTTCAGCTTTACCGGCACCCACCATGGTATGGATCTCATCGATAAATAGAATAATTTGCCCATCTTGTTTGGCCAGATCCTTAAGCACCGTTTTCAGTCGTTCTTCAAAGTCACCGCGAAACTTGGCACCCGCCAACAGTGCTCCGAGATCAAGCGTCAACACTCGTTTATTTTTTAACCCTTCAGGCACTTCGCCATTAATAATGCGCTGAGCTAAACCCTCGACAATGGCGGTCTTGCCAACACCGGGCTCACCAATAAGCACAGGGTTATTTTTAGTCCGTCGCTGTAGCACCTGAATCGTACGGCGAATCTCATCATCACGACCAATAACTGGATCTAATTTGCCCTGCTCTGCTCGTGCCGTGAGATCAATAGTGTATTTATCCAGCACCTCGCGTTGGGACTCTGCATCGGGATCATTAACATTATCACCACCACGCACTGCATCAATACTAGCCTTTGCCTTATCGGCATCGCCAAACTTAGCCAACGTCTTACCGAGCATACCTTTATCTTCCAATGCCGCCAGTAGCAGTATTTCACTGGAAATATACTGATCACCTTTTTGTTGAGCCGCTCGATCAGCCAGATTAAGCAAACGGGACAGATCCTGAGACAGATTAGCCTCACCATTTGGCCTGCTGATATTGGGTAATTTATCCAACTGAGTATTGATCCCATCCTGCAAGCCATTGACATCATAGCCGGCGCGATTGAGTATCGGTCGCACAGAGCCACCCTGTTGATTGAGCAGTGCTAGTAGCAGATGGCTGGGTTCTATCGCTCCATGGTCATTACCCACAGCAATTGACTGCGCCTCAGCCAGTGCCTGCTGCAGTTGATTAGTTAATTTATCGATTCGCATGAACTGCCCCAAAATCTAATTATTGGTTACTTAGTAGGATATTTGGGGATAAAAAACTCTATTTTCAATAGTACAAGGCAATACTATTCACTAAAACCAACAGGATAAAAAAACCACAACGATAATGTTGTGGTTTTTTTGATGGCAAATTAGATGGCAAAAGAGTTACTTCTTAGGCATCCAAATAGAGCCTAACTGCATAATCAACAGAGAAGCGATGAAAATGCCTTGAAACAAATCAGGCTTAAGATTGAAATCAGCGCCCGGATTCATATTAGCAATAAATTTTTCTGCCACAGGGCTTATAGCAACATCTGTTGATTGCAGTTGCATAAGACCGGAGGCAATACTATTGCTGTTCCATTCATACCAACCGGTATTAAATGCAATAAAGTAGGCTACCGAAAGGCAGAAACCCGTACCGGCTAGTTTCAACACGAGATTAGCCTCATCATTATTTCTAATATTTAGCGATACCCGAAGCCCTACCCAAGCCAAGAAAGCCACACCAATAAAATGTGCACCAGCGGCAGTTTGACCCGCATTGAATGTTTGCCAAATGTCTAACTCAGTCATGTCATACCCCTTATCATTGTTATTAATTATTTTGTTGCAACACAATAATGCATAAAAAAACCACCCAATAGCAATCTTTTGGGTGGTTTTTATGTACTAAAAGTGTTCGGATACTAGGCTTGGCTGAGCGCCGTAGTCATCTCAATCACAGCCTTCTTACCATCACCATACACCATCAATGTATGATCCATTGCAAATAGCGGGTTAGGCAATCCAGCAAAGCCTGGGCTCAACGAGCGCTTGATAACGACAACATTTTTAGCCTTATCCACATTAAGGATCGGCATACCGTAGATTGGGCTACCCTCTGATTCCCGCGCCATGGGGTTGGTCACGTCGTTAGCACCAATAATGATCACCACGTCGGTATCTTCAAAGGTAGGATTAATTCTATCCATCTCGACTAGCTTGTCGTACGGAACCTCAGCTTCTGCTAACAGAACATTCATATGGCCAGGCATACGGCCAGCCACTGGGTGTATACCATATTCCACCTCCGTGCCTCTGGCTTCCATAGCATCGGCCAACTCTCGCACCGCATGTTGGGCCTGCGCCATCGCCATACCATAACCGGGCACAATAACAACTCGCTCGGCCATCTCCAACATCATTGCCACTTCATCAGGCTGAGCGCTAGTGACCTTGCCAGCATAGATCTCGTCAGCATCGACGGTCTCACCACCCTCCGCCATTTTGCCAAACAACACATTGGCGAGGGAGCGATTCATCGCCACACACATAATCTGAGTCAGAATTAAACCCGAGGTGCCGACAAGAGAGCCAGCAACAATCAAAACGGTGTTGCCCAAAATAAAACCGGCCAATGCCGCGGCAATACCGGAATAGGAGTTGAGTAGTGCAATAACCACCGGCATATCAGCACCGCCAATGGGCATAACAAGGAACAGTCCCAATAGCAAAGCCAAGCCAACGATGCTCACTATCGCCACGGTATTACCGGGGTTAAGCACTAGGGCAACGACAGCAGCCAACGCTGCCAACAAGAAAATTGCATTGCCCGTGGGTCCGCCGGGTAAGCCATAGCTCTTTTTCATCAGCTCTTGCAATTTGGCAAAAGCGACAAAGCTACCAGTTAGCGTCACCGCACCAATCAATACGGTAAGACCAATGGATACCAAGGCGATGGTTCCTTCAGGCCCCTGACCGAAGTTAGCCGCAGTTGCCGCCACCGGCGTAAGAAGATCGGCAAAGGATGCTGGTGCTGTTCCTAACTTTGAATAGTATTCTGCCAGGGCGATGGTTAGCGATGCGCCACCACCAAAGCCATTGAGCAACGCGACCATTTGCGGCATCGAGGTCATCTGAATTTTCAATGCCATGGTGGCACCGATGATGCCACCAACAAGGACGCCAGCGATAATCAAGTTGTAATTCATGATACTGCTATCAAGCAATGTAACAACAACCGCCATCAACATACCCAATGCGGATAAGGTATTTCCTCTTACCGCAGTCTTGGGCTTAGTCATCCCCTTGATGCCGAGAATAAATAAAATACCGGCAACTAAATAAACAAAACTTACAATTGTAGGATTCATCGCTTACTTCCTTTTAAACATGGCCAGCATGCGGTTGGTAACAAGATAGCCTCCAACCACGTTGATAGTCGCCAGAGTCACGGCAATAAAGCCGAGACCATTGACCAGTAATGGAGAGCTATCTGATCCTGCCGCAAGAAGTGCACCAACCAGAGTAATTCCCGATACCGCATTGGTACCCGACATCAACGGCGTATGTAACGTTGGCGGTACTTTGGTAATCAGCTCAACGCCGAGAAATAGCGACAGGACAAAGAGCGCTAATAATAGAATTAAAATTTCCATGGTTTATGCTCCTTCTGATGTCAGTTCTGGGAGATTGAGTAGCTTACGCATATGCGGATGAGGGACATCGCCGTCGTGGGCAACCACTGTTCCGGCAACAATCTCATCATTAAAGTCGAGATTCAGCTTGCCGGAATCATCGATAATCAAGTCAAGTAAGGTCTGCATATTTTTACCTAGCATTTGACTGGCGTGATAGGCTAGCTCTGAGGGCACATTCTCTGGGCCGATAATCGTCACATCATGAGCGGTTACTGTTTTACCCTGCTCGGTAAGATCACAGTTGCCACCGCGCTCTGCTGCCAAATCCACGATAACGGCACCTGGCTTCATTGCTTTGACCATATCTTCGGTTACTAAGATTGGTGACTTAGCACCGGGGATGGCAGCGGTGGTGATAATAATATCCTGCTGTGCAACCACCTCAGTCATCAGTTCTCGCTGACGACGTAAAAAGTCTTCACCCTGCTCCTTGGCATAACCGCCCGCACCTTCCGATTCGCCGGTATCCAAGTCTAGTTCGACAGGTTTAGCGCCCACCGATAATATCTGCTCCCGCGCTGCCGGGCGCACATCATAGGCTTCCACTACGGCACCGAGACGCTTGG
>JASLVT010000139.1 GCA_030741175.1 Porticoccaceae bacterium | reverse complement strand
GTCCTAATTTCGATGCCACTTTGGACGAACCAGAGATTCTGCCGGCGCGCCTGCCCAATGTGTTGCTGAATGGCACCACGGGTATTGCTGTGGGTATGGCCACCGATATTCCGCCGCACAATCTCAATGAAGTGGTCAATGCCTGTCTGCATTTATTGGATAGCCCCAAGGCTACCGTAGCTGAATTAATGGCCCATATTAAGGCGCCGGACTTTCCCACTGATGCAGAAATTATCACGCCTCATGCGGAGATTCTCAACGCTTATGAAACGGGACGAGGTTCAGTGAAAATGCGCGCTGTATGGAGCAAGGAGGATGGCGATATTATTGTTACCGCGCTGCCATTCCAAGCGTCTGGATCGAAAATCTTGGAGCAAATTGCCACTCAGATGCGCAATAAAAAGCTTCCCATGGTAGAAGACTTACGCGATGAATCAGATCACGAAAATCCCACAAGGTTAGTGATCTCACCGCGCTCCAACCGTGTCGACATAGCGGCATTAATGGATCATCTTTTTGCCACCACAGATCTTGAGCGCAGTTATCGCATCAATATGAATATTATCGGTATTGATGGGAGGCCTGCAGTGATGGACCTACGTCGGATACTGAAAGACTGGTTGCGTTTCCGCACCGATGTAACACGTCGTCGTTTAGATTATCGATTGCAGAAAGTTGATAAGCGTCTGCATCTTTTGGATGGTTTATTAATCGCCTTCTTAAATATTGATGAAGTTATTCATATTATCCGTACTGAAGATGAGCCTAAGCCCGCTTTAATTGCTCGCTTTGATCTGTCGGATACGCAGGCTGAATACATTCTCGATACTAAATTGCGCCAGTTAGCGCGACTTGAAGAGGTCAAAATTCGGGCGGAGCAAGATGAGTTAACTCAGGAAAAAGCGGAATTGGAGCGCCTGCTTGGTTCCGATGCGCGATTAAAGACATTGGTCAAAAAGGAATTGATCGCCACTGCTGAGGAGTATGGCGATGAACGCCGCTCGCCGTTGACAGAGCGAGGTGAAGCACAGGCCTTCAGTGAAAAAGATCTTATGACCGCTGAGCCTATCACCGCGGTATTATCCGATAAAGGCTGGATACGCGCGGCTAAAGGGCATGAGATTGATCCTGTCAGCTTGAATTATAAGTCGGGAGATAAATTTCTCTCGGCGGCCAAAGGCAAGAGTAATCAAAATGTTTTTCTACAGGATACCACCGGCCGGTTTTACGCTTTGCCCGGCCATACGTTACCATCGGCGCGGGGACAGGGTGAGCCAGCGACAGGCCGACTGAAAATGCCCCCAGGTGCTCTGTTTACCGATGTAGTGATGGGTGCCGATGAGCAGAAAATTCTTTTGGGAACCGATGCGGGCTATGGCTTTATTGCCACAATCGGCGATTTGTTTACCAAAAACAAAGCGGGCAAAGCAGTGGTATCCATTCCCAAAGGCGCACGTATCTTAGCGCCCAAGACGTTTAGCGATGCAGACAGCCTTATTGCTGCGGTGAGTAATGAAGGTCGTATGCTGGTATTCCCAGTTACTGAGTTGCCAGAATTGGCCCGTGGTAAGGGTAACAAAATCATCAATATACCCAGCTCAAGATTGCAGTCGCGTGAGGAATATGTGGTTGACTACGGCATTATTCCGGCGGGTGGATCCTTAGTAGTACATTCTGGCAAACGCTACTTAGTGATGAAGGAAAAAGACTTCGATCATTATCGTGGTGAGCGCGGGCGCCGAGGTCATAAGTTGCCGCGTGGCTTCCAGAAGGTGGATAAGCTAGAGACGGATATCGGCTAAGCTCGGTCAATCACTGATTGTTACTTAAGAGATGGAATCCTTTCAGTAGATTGACCGCTTCATACAGTTGATTGTCAGTACTGTAATCCTCGGTGGCAGTTGCCGTCTCCTTGTCTTTGTCACTGTTTATCGTTTTAAGATGGCCCTCAAGATCAGCTTCTCGCACGCGTACCCTCTTGTTGTAGGGGCGAATTTCCGCACGTTCGACAACAATATCGGGAACAATTCCTTCCGCCTGAATAGACCGGCCCTTAGGTGTAAAGTAGCGCGCGGTAGTCAGTTTGACTGCGCGGCCATCGCCCAGGGGAACTACAGTTTGCACTGAGCCTTTGCCAAAACTTTGCGTACCCAAAATGGCGGCGCGGCCATGATCTTGCAATGCACCCGCAACGATCTCCGACGCTGAGGCACTGCCACCATTGATCAGCACTACCATTGGCAGACCATTGAGTCGATCCCCCGAGGTAGCTTCAAAACTGCGGTTGGCACTTGGCAGACGGCCCTCGGTATAGACTACGGTACCACCGTCCAAGACTGCATCAGTGATTTCTATAGAGGCGGGAACCAGGCCGCCCGGATTATTGCGCAAGTCTAGTACTAGACCTTTGAGTGGTGATTGATCTGATTTCGTCGAGGTTAATTTTTCTAGGGCTGCGATAAAGTCAGCGCCAGATTGGGTTTGGAACTGAGAGATTCTAATATAGCCATAGCCGGGTTCTAACAGGCGACTGCGCACGGCACTGACTTGAATAATATCACGTACCACATCAATTTCTAATGGTCCCTCTACACCCTCTCTATAAACAGTGAGTTTTATACTGGTGCCTTTATCACCACGTAATTTTTCGACAGCTTTTTGCAAGCTCATGCCGCGAACAGGGTTACCGTTCATTTTTGTGATCAGGTCGCCGGCCTGAATGCCCGCTTTTGCCGCTGGCGTGTCATCAATCGGTGAAACCACACGAATGGCACCGTTGTCGGTGCCAATCTCAATGCCAAGGCCACCGTATTTTCCATTGGCATGCTCCTGCAATTCACCGTAGTCTTTTTTGTCCAGATAGGCGGAATGGGGATCCAGTTCGGTGAGAAGTCCGGCAATGGCATTGTTTAGCAGTTCCTCATCGCTCACCTCCTCCACATAACCAAGACGGATCTGCTCAAATACTTGAGTGAATAACCTTAATTCACGCAATGGCAGTCGTTGTTGAGGCTCATCAGTGAGTTGCTTGTCTTCAGCAACGGGTGCAAGGCTAAATAGTATCAGCCACAGACAGATCAAGCGTATTAACATGGGTTGGTTCCTCTTCATTAACTCTAGTGGGCAGCATCAATTGTGCTTAATCAGTATAAGCCGCAACGAGAGATGATTAACGCTTACCCAACCAGACTTTGGGGTCTGCTGGATTACCCTGTTTGCGAATTTCGAAGTATAGTGCAGGCTTACTCAGCCCCCCTGTGTCGCCCGCACGCGATATAACCTCATTACTCTGCACCCAGTCGCCAGTTTCTCGGAGTAATTCCTGATTGTGGGCATATAATGTCATATAGCCTTCGCCATGGTCGACAATGACCAGAAGGCCAAAGCCTCTTAGGTAGTTGGAAAATACAACCCGTCCATGATGGACGGCTTTTACTGCATCACCGGCTTTGGCACTGATTAGCCAACCCTCCCACCGCAAGGTGCCGCTGCGTCTGCTACCAAAACTGTGAGCAACGCGACCTTTTAGCGGCCATTTAAGTTTTCCCTTGCGCGATACAAAGGATTCATAGTTGGAGGGCAGTACTAGTTTTGCCGCAGCATTCTTTACGGTTTCAATAATTTCCTCAAGCTTGCTGCGCTCATTGAGTAATTTGTCTAGTTTCTTTTTATCGGTACGCAATGACAGTTGCAGCTTATCCAAGGTTTTTTTACGGCTACTAACGCGGCTGGATAATTTCTTTTTGTCGGCTTCTAATTCCCGCTTAGACTGGTCAAGCGCCAATTTTTGACGTTTGATCTCCTCTATGGTCTCGGATAGGTTATCAATATCCTTTTTGTAGCGCTGAATTTTATCTGCCCGAGCTTTAAGAAAATAATCGTAATATTTCAGCACTCGCGCCAATTGCTGAGGATCTTCCTGATTGAGTAGCAGTTTGATGGGTTCCTGATCGCCTAATCTATGGGCTGCAGAAATTTGTTGACCAATCGCGGCACTCTGCTGACTGATATTCTGTTGCAGAGTCTTTTGTTTGTTATCTAGAGTGGTGAGCTGTTTTTCTAAATTATTGATTTTGTTGCGCAGACTGCGAATATTTCTGGTGATCTTACTGCTCTCTAATTCCACCTTTTTTAGTGCAGACTGCAAGCTATTTCGCTGTTTTCCCCGGTCCTCGAGCTTGCGCTCCAAATTGGATATCGAGCGCTTAAGGTTGTCCAACTCCTTTTGTTGGCTCTCATCAGCATGGGTTGTAGCACATAGTAGTAGTGTGCCAATAAAAAGATAGCGCACTAGCAGAGACAGGCGTAACTGATTGCCGATAGATACCTTTGTCACTGCGCGGCCGATCATTAGGTTATCAACGATCGACCGGTCATTTCGGCGGGTTGCGGCAATGCCATCAGTGCCAGCATGGTGGGTGCAATATCAGCCAATGAACCATCCCTGTCGAGATTGATGTGCCTTGGGCCAGAATAAACTAGT
>JASLVT010000138.1 GCA_030741175.1 Porticoccaceae bacterium | reverse complement strand
TATGGTGCTGTCGAAAGACGGTAATCCGGAGATTTATTTGCTCGATCTTAAGTCGAAACGATTTACCCGTCTGACGCGACATTTTGCAATTGATACTGAACCCAGCTGGATGGCGGATGGTAAACATCTCCTTTTCACTTCCGATCGCGGCGGCACACCGCAAATCTATAAGCTGAATATTGCCAGCAAAGCCACGCAGCGCCTGACTTTTCAAGGAAATTACAATGCGCGATCGAGCGTGGCACCCGATGGGCGGACGCTAGCACTGGTACATCGGGAGTCGGGAACCTTCCATATTGCCTCATTTGACCTTGTTACTCGCCGCTTAATTGAGCTTACAGAAACAAGATTAGATGAATCTCCTACTGTCGCACCCAACGGAGCTATGCTAATGTACGCGACTAAACAGGGTGATCGTGGGGTTTTAGCTGCGGTTTCTCTGGATGCTGGGGTAAAATATGTGCTTCCAGCCAAGGTAGGTGATGTGCGTGAACCGGCTTGGTCGCCGTTTTTACGATAATTGATCAGACCAAATTAATTTTAAATAAGTGACTCAAGGGAGTTAGAAATGAAGACCTTTTCTACAAAATCAGGCTTGGCAACAGTTTTGCTGTCAGCGGTACTTGCTGGCTGTAGTTCAGCGCCAACATCGACTGATATCGAAGATACCTCAGTACAGACAGGACAGGTTGATACCTCTGCTATCGACGATTCTGCGATGGTATCCTCGGCGGATACGATATTTTATTTTGACTTTGACAAGGCGCTGCTGAAGCCAGAGTCTCGTGACGCTTTATTGGAGCATGCCGCATCACTTAATAGCAATCCTCGCAGTGTGCGTCTTGAAGGCCATGCCGATGAGCGAGGGACTCGTGAATACAACATGGCGCTAGGTGAGCGCCGTGCTAATGCGGTTAAGGAGTTTTTGGTATTGCAGGGTGTTTCAGCTGGCTTAATCGAAGTGATTAGCTACGGTGAAGAGCGTGCGGCCTCTTATGGCAGCAACGACAGCGCCTGGGCAATGAATCGCCGCGTCGAAATGAAGTAAAGCCAGCGGCCTTTTAAGGCCTCTGGTTCGATGCTGCCGACACAGTACCAACGCATGGCTGGGGTTAGCTAACTCCAGCCTTTGCGTGTTTGGTGTAAAACCATAAATCAGTGAGCTATTATGAAATCTGCAATCGCGTCATTACTCTTACAGGCTTGTCTTTCCACTCTGGCAATGGCACAAAATCTCACGCCAGTGGTCGACTTGGGCAGCCCAATGCCGGTTAAAACGGAGGCTGATTCAACTGTTTTGGCTTCGACCGCCGCGGTTTCTTCCAGCAGCGATCGCTATTACCAGATGCAGGTCCTACAGGAAGAGGTGCAAATGCTGCGCGGTATGGTTGAGGAACTCAACTATGAGCTACAACAGATAAAGCAGCGTCAAATGGACGATTATCTTGATCTCGACCGACGCTTGAGTGCCGTGGACTCTGGCACACCAGCAGCGGTGCAGAATCAAACTGGTTCCAGTTCTTATGCTAGTGCTGCGCCTTCAGTCACTGCTGATGGATCGAATGGGTTAGTGTCCACTGAGATGGTTGATGCTGCAGTAGTAAAAGCCAATTATGACAATGCTTCCAATCTTTTGCTTAAGCAACGCGATATGGATGGTGCGGTTCTGGCGTTTAAGCAGCATATCGTTGATTTTCCCAGCAGTCCCTATGCGCCTAATGCCTACTATTGGCTTGGAGAGATTTATTTGTTGCAGGGGCAAGAGGAGCTCTCTCGGCAGGCATTTACCTCTGTTTTAGAGCAGTACGCTGATCACAGTAAAGCCATGGATTCACGCTTTAAGCTTGGGAAAATATATCACCAGATGGGTGAGCTTGATCGCGCGCGCGAATTACTGGAGTTAGCAGCTCAGAGTAGTGGCTCAGTCGCAGCCAAAGCGCGTGATTATCTCGATAAGAATTTTTAATTGCAGCTAACTAAAACTCTATTAATCGTAAATGCCGCTGTGGCATCACCTTGAAGTGCACTATGACTGAGCAGTCTCTGCGAATTACTGAAATTTTCCACTCGCTACAGGGAGAAACTAGTACCACCGGTCTACCAACGGTATTTATCCGGCTGACGGGCTGTCCATTGCGCTGTGGCTACTGTGATACCGCCTATGCGTTTGAGGGTGGTATTAAAATGACTCTCAGTGAAATTATGCAGACCGTGGGAGACTATGGTGCTCGATATGTGACTGTCACAGGAGGAGAGCCCTTGGCGCAGCCGCAATCAATTGATCTACTGCGTCAGCTTTGTGATGCTGGTTATCGAGTGTCATTGGAGACTAGTGGCGCAATGCCGATTGGCGACGTCGATTCACGAGTGATCAAAATTGTCGATTTAAAAACACCCGGTTCTGGAGAAGTGGGGCGTAACCTTTATGACAATATTCCCTTATTGCTGCCCCATGATGAAGTCAAATTTGTGATCTGTGATCGTCAGGATTATGACTGGTGTTGTATGAAGATGGATGATTTGCGTATCGCTGATCGGGTGGCGGAGGTTCTATTCTCTCCTAGTCAAGGTGAGTTAGCGCCAAAGCAATTAGCGGAATGGATTTTACAGGATGGGCTCGATGTTAGAATGCAGTTGCAAACCCATAAATATATTTGGGGCGACCAGCCCGGTCATTAGGTTACAAGCATGAGCAAAAAAGCGGTTATCCTCGTTTCTGGTGGATTGGATTCAACCACTGTTCTCTCCATGGCTATGGATCAAGGTTATGAATGCTATACGCTTAGTTTTGATTATGGCCAACGCCATCGATCAGAGCTAGAAGCTGCGCGGCGAGTTTCTCAGGCTATGGCAGTGAAGGAGCACAAGGTGGTGCGGTTGGATTTGGGTACCATTGGCGGTTCCGCATTAACTGATGTGGGCATTGATGTGCCGGAGTTTGAGACTACCGGTATTCCAGTTACCTATGTTCCCGCACGCAATACTGTGTTCCTATCCATCGCGTTGGGTTGGGCGGAAGTGCTGGAAGCCAATGATATTTTTCTTGGGGTTAATGCAGTGGATTATTCGGGTTACCCAGACTGCCGACCACAGTATATTGTGGCGTTTGAGGCAATGGCTAATCTGGCTACTAAGGCTGCTGTTGAGGGGCAGCAGTTATCAATTCATTCGCCACTTATCGATATGACCAAGGCTGAGATTATTCGAGCTGGTTTGGCTTTGGAGGTAGATTATAGTCAGACCGTTTCTTGCTATCAGGCCAGCCTAGAAGGCCTTGCCTGTGGCAAATGTGACAGTTGCCGACTGCGTCAGCAGGGCTTTATCGAAGCCGGTGTAAAAGACCCTACTCGATATCAAAATAACGCTTGAATTTTGTCTTGCGGTCAGTATGATACGCACCTCCTCTGAGGGCCGTTAGCTCAGTTGGTAGAGCAGTTGGCTTTTAACCAATTGGTCCCGCGTTCGAGTCGCGGACGGCCCACCATTTTTCTCCTCAAACATTGTATTTAAGTAGTCGGCGTATCGGGTTGTTGATGCTTGAGTTCGCTACTAGTCATCAACTTTTTGCGTTTTTCGATAGTTGGCTAGAGCTGTGATAAGGCGATTGGGGAAGGCCAGTTTCCCCAATGATTTAACGCCTAATATATGGCTACTGTTGATCCTCAGAATTAACCACCACCACATCGACATCCACTGCCGAAATTACGCGTTCTGCGGTATTGCCGCGGCGAGTCTTCGCCTGGCCTGTCTGACCCAGAGTACCTATCACCACGACATCGGCACTCAATTGGTTAGCCACTTTGGCGACAGCTTCATCGGTATAGCCCTGCACCACATGAATATGGTTTGAGTCCAGACCAGTCTCCTTGGCCAAACGCCCTCGATCTGGATAATGCATGGAGTCGATATAGGCATTGACCACATGAAACTCCGCATTATAGCTATCAGCTAGAGCCTTGCCGCGACTGAGAATGTTGGCATTCAGTTTCTGCTGATGGTCTCGCGAGGCTTGAAAGTTGACTGCGGCAAGTACTACTTTGCGTTGCTCTGCAGCGTTATCCCGAACAATGAGTACAGGGCAGGTAGCGCGTTTAAGTAATTCCCATTTTGACTCAGCGAAGCTAAATCGTCGCGGTGTTTTTGGCTTGCCCGCGCGAATCAAAATACGAGTGGCAGCAAACTTCTCGGCCGCTCGCATAATGGCTTTCTGCCAGTTATTGCACCAGGATACTTCAATTTTATAGTCTAGATCTGCCGCTCTCAAAGGGGCATGAATCTGCTCTTCAAACCAGTCAGTATTGCGGCTGATGCTGTCATTGCTGACATCTTGATCCACGGTGTCGGGATCTATAGCAACCAATGCGCAGATCTTGGGGCTGGGTTGCAATAGCTTAGCGGTAATAATGGCTCGCTTTAATGCTACATGCTCATCGATTGTTGGGTTAACGACAACAAGTATTCTTTCCTGTTGGGGCATAAGTTTTACTCCTTTATCAGCCGGTGTATTGAGTCATTGAGCGATATTGTTATTGAT
>JASLVT010000137.1 GCA_030741175.1 Porticoccaceae bacterium | reverse complement strand
TCAGGCGATTCGCCCGATGCGTCGACCATTAGTAATAATGAGTCCCAAGTGGATTCTGCGTCACAAGCTAGCGACCTCGTCGTTGGAAGAATTGGCCAATGGTCAATTTCATAATGTGATTGACGATGTGCTGGAGCCCAAGCGAACACGGCGAGTGATTCTCTGCTCGGGTAAAGTCTATTATCATTTGCTGGAAGAGCGAGAAGAGCGTGGCATCGATGATATCGCGCTTATTCGATTGGAGCAGCTGTACCCATTCCCCGATGCTGAGTTGCAAGCGATATTGCAACATTATAAGGATGTGGAGGATATCGTCTGGTGTCAGGAAGAGCCGATGAATCAGGGCGCCTGGTATAGCAGTCAGCACCATATGCGCCATGTTATACAGCAACTCAATCCCAAGCTAAATCTCCGCTTTGTCGGTCGTGAAAGCTCCGCGGCACCGGCAAGCGGTTATATGTCTGTTCATTTAGAGGAACAGAGAACGTTTATTAATCAAGCACTCACCTTCGACTCTTAAAACTAGGAATAGATTAATGGCCATTGAAATCAAGGCACCTACCTACCCAGAATCTGTGCAAGAAGGCACATTGGCAACTTGGCATAAAAATGTTGGCGACAGCGTAAATCGAGACGACCTAATTGTTGATATTGAGACCGACAAGGTTGTTCTGGAAGTAGTCGCGCCGGCCACAGGCACTTTATCTGAAGTGTTAAAGGCTGAGGGCGATATTGTTCTTAGTAATGAGGTTGTCGCTCGTATTGAAGAGGGCGAAGCGGCAAAGCCTGCACCAGCGGCAGCAGCGACGAAGAAAGAGGAGCCAGATGTTAAAGTGGCCGAATCTTTAGTCAATCCCGCGGCGAAAAAACTGGCCGACGAGCGCGGTATAGATTTGTCTCAGATCACCGGTACAGGTAAGGGTGGCCGAATCACTAAAGAGGATGTGGTTAACTTTACACCGACGGCCGCTGAGTCGACGGCACCAGCAGCAGAGTCGAAAAAAGATAATGTCGAGCCCATGGAGGTTGGCGATCGGGTTGAACGCCGCGTTGCCATGACTAGAATGCGCTCACGTATCGCCGAGCGTCTACTGGATGTTACTCAGACCACTGCATCATTGACCACCTTTAATGAAGTGGATATGTCAGCGCTTATGGGGCTGCGTAAACAGTATCAAGATGAGTTCACGAAAACGCACAATGGTACTCGACTGGGTTTTATGGGCTTCTTTGTTAAGGCGGCGGTAGAGGCACTTAAGCGCTTCCCTCTGGTTAACGCCTCCATTGATGGTACCGATATTGTCTATCACGGCTTTCAGGATATTGGCGTGGCGGTATCGACTGATCGAGGTCTGGTCGTTCCAGTATTGCGCAACGCTGAAAATATGAGCATCGCGACAGTAGAAAACAGTATTGGCGAATATGCCAGTAAAGCGCGCGAAGGCAAGCTTAGTATCGAGGAGATGACAGGCGGGACTTTCACAATCACCAATGGTGGCGTCTATGGATCACTGCTGTCTACGCCAATTATTAATCCACCGCAAACAGCCATTCTTGGAATGCATACTATCCAGCAGCGCCCCGTTGCGGTGAATGGTCAGGTCGAAATTAGACCAATGATGTACTTGGCTCTGTCTTATGACCACCGTCTGATTGATGGCAAGGAGGCAGTACAATTCTTGGTAGCAATTAAGCAGTTGATTGAAGATCCTGCTAAGATTTTGCTTGAGATTTAACGCGTAAGTTATTGAAAAATAGGTATATAAATGTCAGATAAATTTGATGTTGTAGTAATCGGAAGTGGTCCTGCCGGCTATGTGGCTGCTATTCGTGCCGCGCAGCTGGGTCTTAAAACGGCGTGCATTGAGAAGTGGCAGAATGATGAAGGCAAAGGTGTTAATGGTGGCACCTGTCTCAATGTTGGCTGTATTCCCTCTAAAGCATTGCTGGACAGCTCGTTTAAATATCATGAAGCCAAAGAGGATTTAAGTATCCATGGTATCAGTACCAAAGGCGTGGCGATGGATATCAGCGCTATGCTCGAGCGTAAAAACAAAATTATTAATCAGTTGACCGGTGGTATTGCGGGCCTGTTTAAAGCCAATGGTGTCACCGCGTTGTATGGCACTGGCAAACTGATGGCCGGGAAAAAAGTAGAATTGACAGCCAACGATGGCACTGTGTCTGTGATCGAAGCAGGTAATGTGATTCTTGCGTCGGGCTCGCTACCTATCGATATCCCAGTGGCCAAGGTTGATGGCGATCTTATCGTCGATTCAACTGGTGCACTTGAGATTGGTGAGGTACCCAAGCGTCTAGGTGTGATTGGTGCCGGTGTGATTGGTTTGGAGCTCGGTTCAGTATGGAATCGCCTTGGTTCTGATGTGGTTCTGTTGGAAGCCATGGAAGACTTCTTGGCTATTATGGATAAAGCGGTTGCCAAAGAATCAAAGAAAATTTTCACTAAGCAGGGTCTAGATATTCGTCTCGGCGCGCGAGTAACGGGTACCGAGATCAAGAAAGGTGCGGTTGAAGTCACCTATATGACTGCTGATGGCACAGAGCAAAAAGAAACTTTCGATAAGCTTATTGTTTGTGTTGGTCGACGTGCGTTCACCGATGGCTTGCTAGCAGAGGACAGTGGGGTGCAGTTGGATGAGCGCGGCACAGTATTTGTCGATGATCAATGTGCCACCAATGTCTCTGGCGTTTACGCTATTGGTGACCTGGTGCGTGGCCCCATGCTGGCGCACAAGGGCTCAGAGGAAGGCGTTATGGTTGCCGAAATTATTGCCGGGCATAAGGCGCAGATGAACTACGATATCGTACCTAATGTGATCTATACCCATCCTGAAGTAGCCTCTGTGGGGCAGACTGAAGAACAAATTAAAGCTGCAGGTGAGCCCTATAATGTTGGTGTGTTCCCTTTCGCAGCGAGTGGTCGAGCGATGGCTGCCAACGATACCGATGGCATGGTTAAAATTATCGCTCATGCCGACACTGATCGTATATTGGGATGCCATATTGTTGGTCCCAGCGCCGCTGACTTGGTGCAACAGGTTGCAATTGCGATGGAGTTTGGCTCCAGTGCAGAAGATTTAGGTATGACTGTATTTGGTCACCCGACATTGTCGGAAGCTGTGCATGAGGCAGCATTAGCGGTGAATGGTGCTGCCATTCATATTGCTAATCGTAAACGTCGCTGAGCCCAGTTTTAATATACCTTTAAACAGTCCAAGGCACTGATTCAGTGTCTTGGGCATTAATCCATCCGAAAGATATAACGGGAAGACAAATATGAACCTGCATGAATATCAGGGTAAACAGCTATTTGCCGAGTACGGACTGCCAGTGTCGAAGGGCATTGCAGCAGAGACCGCCGAGGGCGCTGTTGCTGCCGCCGATACGATAGGTGGAGACAAGTGGGTAGTTAAGGCTCAGGTACACGCCGGCGGTCGCGGTAAGGCCGGTGGTGTTAAACTGGTTAGCTCAAAAGCCGAAATCGAAGCCTTTGCCAACCAGTGGTTGGGCAAGAATCTGGTTACCTATCAAACCGATGCCAATGGTCAGCCAGTGAGCCGTATTTTGGTTGAGACCTGTACCGATATTGATCAAGAGTTGTATCTAGGTGCGGTTGTCGATCGCGCGACGCGGCGCATTATTTTTATGGCCTCGACCGAAGGCGGCGTAGAGATTGAAAAGGTTGCGGAAGAGACGCCTGAAAAGATCCTCAAGGCTATTATTGACCCACTGACTGGAGCGCAGCCTTATCAAGGCCGTGATCTAGCATTCAAGCTTGGTCTAAAAGGCGTTCAGATAAAACAGTTTGTACAGATTTTTATGGGCTTGGCTAAACTGTTTAAAGAGAAAGACTTGGAATTGCTGGAAGTTAATCCTTTGGTGATTACCGATGAGGGCAACCTTCACTGCCTAGATGCCAAAGTCATTATCGATGGCAATGCCATGTATCGACAGCCAGCGATTAAAGAGATGCATGACCCCTCGCAAGAGGACGCTCGCGAAGCTCATGCTGCCTCATTTGAGCTCAACTACGTCGCTCTCGACGGCAATATTGGCTGTATGGTCAATGGTGCTGGTCTGGCAATGGGAACGATGGATATTGTGCATTTGCATGGTGGTTCACCAGCTAACTTCCTTGATGTGGGCGGTGGTGCCACCAAAGAACGGGTGGTTGAGGCGTTTAAAATTATCCTCTCTGATAGCAATGTTAAAACAGTCTTGATCAATATCTTTGGTGGTATTGTGCGCTGTGATCTGATCGCTGATGGCGTGATTGGCGCAGTTGAAGAGGTCGGTGTAAAAATTCCGGTTGTGGTTCGCCTTGAGGGGAACAATGCCGAACTGGGTGCCAAGAAACTTGCCGATTCTGGATTGGCTATCATCGCTGCAACCAGTCTGACGGATGCCGCACAACAAGCTGTTAAAGCCGCAGGAGGTAACTAATATGTCCATCTTAATCAACAGTGACACCAAGGTTATCTGTCAGGGCTTTACTGGCGGTCAGGGTACTTTCCATTCAGAGCAAGCGCTTGAGTATGGTACAAAAATGGTGGGTGG
>JASLVT010000136.1 GCA_030741175.1 Porticoccaceae bacterium | reverse complement strand
TGGCATCGATTTGCAGATGATGCATTCTGCGTTTTACGGTGCCACGATAATGAGCACGAGCAACAATCTCTTGCCCTGTATAGCAGCCTTTCTTAAAACTGATGTAGCCCAATGCATCCAAATTAATCATTTGAGGTATAAACATATCCGTGGTGGCAGCGGTAATTTCTGCGGTGCCGGTACGTAATCGCTGGAGATCGGTCATTGGTTCGGCAGATATCTCATTGCTGACATCAGTAATCGTTGTTTTAAAGAACACAGCATATTTCTTCAAGCTGGCCAGGGCGATCTCCGTGATAGAGCTATGTGTTTCCAACACAATATTGTCCTCAGCATCACACCGAGCTAAGAATGTAAAAATGATACGACCTTTGGCACTACACTGAGCGCCATAGATTGCTTGCTCGGTGGTTAGCCTATTCATGTCACAGGTGACCTGACCCTGCAGGAATGTGCGGCTATCGGGCCCGGAAACTTTGATAAAGCCTCTGGGATCACTGGTGTTCTGTTCTGTCATTGTCTATCCATTACTATAAATCTTCGGTTGGTGCCTCGGTTGAGCACAGTTGTGGGTTATTTGTTGATTGTCTCCTATAATACGGCTTTAACTCAATTGCTGATTCGAAATGAATAAAAACCGCCTTATGTGGGCCAGTCGTCGCGGAATGCTTGAGCTCGATCTGATTCTGCAGCCCTTTGTTGAAAATACCTATGATTCTCTCAGTGAGGATGATCAACTGCGTTTTGAGGCGCTGCTTGAGCGTGAAGACCAACAGTTATTTCTGTGGTTGATGAAGCGTGAGCGGCCGACTGATCCGGATACGCAAAGGATAGTGCAGATTATTCATGACCAGCACGGGAAGCCCAGTTGAAATAACGCTTAACCCCTCTCCAATCTTTGCTGTTGCCCAATGCGGATTAATAGGAGTTGTATTGCTATTGGCTATTATGTTGCCGCTGTTGTTATGGGCAAAATTATTGTTACTAATCATTACGCTGCTAGTCGCTGCAGTATGGTTGATGCAATGGCGCAGAGCCGAGCCCGAGTCAATAATCTTCCGTCCATCGACTGATGACTGTGTTATAAACAGAGATCAGCGGTGCCACTTCAGATCGAGACAGTTTGTTAGTCGCTATCTGATTATCATCTATTTGACGACTGAAGCTGGTCATAGGATCAGCCGTGTGATCCCCAGAGATGTGTTATCCGATTATCAGCATCGATTATTGCGTCGGTTACTTATTCAGCGTCGGGCGGGTCCAAATGAATAATTACGTCCTGTCCAGCAAAGTTAATTGGCACCATAACAGTATCCCGCGCAATTGCAGATAATTCAGGGTAGTCCAACGTGTAGTGCAGGCCACGGCTCTCTTTGCGTTGCATGGCGCAGCGAATGATTAGCTCTGATACGGTGGCAAGATTACGTAACTCCAAGAGATCTCGGGTAACTTTGCAGTTGCTATAGTATTCTTGAATTTCACTCTGTAATAGCTTGATCCGGTGCTGTGCTCGTTGTAGCCGTTTGTTCGTGCGCACAATGCCAACATAATCCCACATAAAGCGCCTTAATTCGTCCCAATTATGAGATATCACCACATCTTCATCGGAACTGCTGACCCGAGAGTCATCCCAATTGGGGATAAAGTCCGGTTCGGGGATCTGCGCCGTTCGTTGGTTAATCTCCTTGGCTGCCGCCTGAGCGTAGACCAAGCATTCCAGTAAAGAATTGCTAGCCATGCGATTGGCGCCGTGTAAACCAGTAAAGGCGCTTTCGCCGATGGCATAGAGGTTGAGTAGATCGGTCTGCCCGTTGGCATTCACCATAATGCCGCCACAGGTGTAATGTGCCGCTGGTACCACAGGGATTTGGTCGCGGGTGATATCGATGCCGAATTCCAAACAGTTTTTGTAAACATTGGGAAAATGCTCGATGATAAAGTCGGCAGGTTTATGGCTGATATCCAAATAGAGACAATCACTGCCCAGTCTTTTCATCTCATGGTCAATGGCTCGAGCGACCACGTCGCGGGGTGCCAATTCAGCGTCGGGATGAAACTGATCCATAAAACGGCTACCGTCCGGCAGCCGCAACAGGGCACCCTCACCGCGTAGCGCTTCGGTAATCAAAAATGATTTGGCTTTCGGATGGTAGAGACAAGTAGGGTGAAACTGATTAAATTCTAGATTGGCTACTCGGCAACCTCGACGCCATGCCATAGCAAGCCCGTCACCACTGGCTCCGTCTGGGTTGCTGGTATAAAGGTAAGCTTTGCTGGCACCACCGGAGGCCAACACAACGTTTTTGGCCTGAAATAAGGACACTATGCTACTCTTTATATCTAGCAAATAGGCTCCGGTGCAGCGAATTTTGCGCGAATGTCTGTCTGCTTGAGTGGTCAGGTCGACAGCGCAATGATGCTCGAAAATATCAATATTTGGAGCGGCGATCACTTGATCGACTAGCGTGCTAGTAACCTCTTTTCCGGTTGCATCACCGGTATGAAGAATACGTCTATGGCTATGCCCACCCTCTTGGGTTAGGTGATACTTTTCCTCATCTGAGCTGCGAGTAAATTGCACCCCTTGGTTGATTAACCAGTTGACTGCTTGAGGGCCATTTTCGACCACTAGACGCACAGCATCCTCATGGCATAACCCAGAACCCGCTACCAGAGTATCGGCAATATGTGATTCTGAGCTATCATTTTCATCGAATACGGCGGCGATCCCACCTTGTGCCAACCAAGATGCACCAGCTTGCAACGATGCTTTGCTAATTAGGGCGATGCGGAGGTTTTTATCCAATTGCAGGGCAAGAGTAAGCCCAGCGACACCACTGCCAATAATTAGAACATCGTAGAGATGAGTTTGTCTCATTTGATAGCCACACAGAGTTAGCGCAACATGATAGTATAAGCTCAGAATTCGTGCGACTAAATTGGCGAACTTATTATTAACTCTTGGGTCTGTCTTTGGTGGTCGCTGAGAATATTGACTACTCAGCTATAAAAATTTAACCATAGGGTTGAGAAACGGATTACTCCATGACGGAAACTAAGACTGAACCAACCGATCAGCAGTTGGTAGTGAGAGTGCAAAAAGGCGACAAGCGCGCCTTTGATTTGTTAGTGCTCAAGTATCAATATAAGGTTCAGGCAATTGTGGGTCGCTTTGTTCGTGACAGGGATGAAGTGGCTGATGTTACTCAAGAGGCATTTATCAAGGCCTATAGAGCCCTGTCGAGATTTCGAGGTGATAGCCAGTTTTACACTTGGCTGTATAGGATTGCGGTCAATACCGCTAAAAACTATCTGGTATCCCGCAGTCGTCGTCCACCGTCCTCAGATGTTGATATAGCAGACGCTGAGTATTATGTGGGCAACGAGAGGCTAAAGGATGTCGGTACTCCGGAGAATCAACTGTTTCGTGATGAATTAGAGACGGTTATCACCGATGCTATGGAGCTATTACCCGAAGATTTGCGCACCGCATTGACATTGCGTGAATATGAAGGGTTGAGTTATGAGGATATCGCGGCGGTGATGGATTGTCCTGTGGGGACGGTGAGATCGCGCATATTCCGTGCCAGAGAATCAATTGACGCTTGTGTACTAGATTTAATGGAAGAGAGGTAGTTGATTGGTGAACCTTTCCAATAAACTCTGGTCATATGCAAACACTTTTGACAGTGCAACGATTTTAACAGATCATTTGAGCGGTAACTGAGGTAGAGCAATGAGCGATAGTAAACAACATCTAGCGGAGTCGGTTTCGGCACTGGTAGATGGGGAAGCCAGCGAGATTGAATTGCATCAAATACTGAGGGAAGTAGGGATTGAGCAGACTAATCAACCCAATAATATGGATGCTGTTCGTGGCAAATGGCAGCGCTATCATTTGATATCTGCCTCCTTGGCAGGTGCACCTGTCGATAGAACTGATCTGTCAACATCTATTTCCGCGGCCATTGATAAAGAACCAGGCCACAGACGAAATCACTTGGTTGATGTGGTAGGTTCGGTCGGTCGATTTGCTATTGCAGCTTCAGTAGCGATGGTAGCTATACTTGGCGTTCAGCAGCTCAATAGTCCGGATCCCGCTAGTGCAGATGCTTTGCAATTTGCGGAGATGGATATCGACTCAGTCCAACAAAACAATGGCCCCGCGTTGCAGTTTCCGGCCGGCTTTCAGCCCAGTGCTCAAGCGCGAACAGTTAGTGCCGGAGGACAGGTCAACAACGCTCAACGGCCCGTATCTGTTGTTCAGGTGCGACCTGTTAATCCACTTGGCTTCTCTGAACAACAATTACGACTCTATATGGATGATATAATGTTGAGACATTCCAACAATGCAGTTCTCAGCAGTGGTCACGGTATGCTTCCGTTCGCTCGGGTGACCAAAGGCGAGGCTGTTACCAGTCAAGAGTAGTTAAATGACGTTTAAAAATTGGTGCAAAAATCTGAAGCTGGCGGCCATTGTAGTCGCCAGTTTTGCGCATGGTGCATCGTTTGCTGAGCAATTGAAATCAGCCTATGACCTTATCGCTCAAGCGGCGGTGGCGTCCAAGGAACTCAGTTATCAGGGCGTTTTTACCTATGAATTTCGCGGTC
>JASLVT010000135.1 GCA_030741175.1 Porticoccaceae bacterium | reverse complement strand
AAGGTTTGTTCATTGGCTAGGTTGTGCGCTAGTGATCGCGAGTAAACACCCAGTTGTCACCTTCTGACATCGCGGCATTATAACCATAGCCATCGACATCAAAGTCCTTAATCCCTTCAGCGACGCTGATTTTATTTTTAATAATGTAGGCACTCATCAAGCCGCGCGCTTTTTTGGCGTAAAAGCTGACAATCTTATATTTGTCGCCTTTTTTGTCCATAAAGATTGGTGTGATAATGCGGCCATCGATATCTTTATGCTGAACTGACTTGAAATATTCATTCGAAGCCAAGTTTAGCAATACGGGTGATGCAGAGGTCGCCAACAGCTTGTTGATTTCGTCAGTGATAATAGAGCCCCAAAAAGCGTAGAGATCTTTGCCTCGCTGGTTAGCGAATTTGGTCCCCATCTCCAATCGATAAGGTTGCATTAGATCCATCGGTCGTAGCAACCCATAGAGCCCTGAGAGAATACGCAAATGATCCTGCGCCCAAGCCAATTGGCTCTCAGTCATACTGTCGGCCTCAAGACCCTGATAAACATCGCCTTTAAAGGCCAGAATAGCCGGTTTGGCGTTTTCCTTGGTAAAAGGTCTTTCCCAGGCCTGAAATCGCTCATAGTTTAGTGCGCCGAGGCTATCACTTAACCCCATTAACGCACACACATCTTGGGGAGAGAGCACTTTGAGTCCATCCAGTAATTCAGACGCATGATCAAGCAGTTGCGGTTGACTAGGGTTAGCGGTGGCTACCGGCGCAAAGTCGAGTTTTTTAGCTGGAGAAATAACAATAAGCATAATGTTAATTGATCCTATAATGGAAATTCACATCAAATCATGCTGTCATTATATCAAGTCGGTGAAAAGGTGCGTCAAGCACTATTGGTTTGTTGAAAGACCTGATCAATAACGGCGAAAGAGGGGAATAACGATGAAGATGGTAGGAGTCGGTTGCAGGTTTGCGGCTGTGCTAGTGGTTACCCTGATGATTCAGAGTTGCTCAGTGAATCCGGTGACAGGAAAAACCGAATTGTCGCTAATGTCCCAGCGGCAGGAAATTGCCCTTGGCAGCAAGAATTATTCGCCCTCACGTCAGTCTCAAGGGGGTGACTACTATATTGACCCAGCTCTCCAAACCTATGTTGCAGGTGTTGGTCAGAAATTAGCCGCAGTGAGTGATCAGCCAGATTTACCTTATGAATTTATCGTTCTAAATAATTCTGTACCCAATGCTTGGGCACTACCAGGTGGCAAGATTGCCATTAACCGCGGTCTGCTGATCTATCTCGAGGACGAATCGCAACTGGCTGCAGTCTTAGCCCATGAAATTGTTCATGCCGCGGCTCGTCATGGAGCATCCCAAATGAGTCGTGGCATGCTAGCCAATCTTGGTATGGCGGCTATAGCTGTTGGTACACAGAATCAACAGAGTGCAAAGATGTTTGGACTGGCATCACAGTTGGGTACCGCTGCTTGGATGGCCAAATATGGGCGCGCCGATGAATTTGAATCTGATTTCTATGGTATGGACTATATGGCTAGGGCTGGTTACACGCCCCAAGGCGCAGTCGAACTGCAGCAAACCTTCGTCAAATTAAGTGAAGGAAGGCAAGAAGATTTTATGTCGGGTCTATTTGCCAGCCATCCACCATCAATTAAGCGTGTTGAGGCCAATAGAGCAAAGGCCAAAACATTACCAGAGGGAAAGCGCTACCAGCAGCGCTATCAGGCTGCCATTGCCCAGTTAAAGAAAGATGCTCCGGCCTATCAAGCACAAAAGGCCGCGCTGACTGCGCTGAGTAAAAACCAACCGCGTCAGGCTATAAGTGAGCTGGACAAAGCGGTGGCCCTGCAACCGAAAGAGGCCTCATTTTGGTTGCTGCGTGGGCGTAGCTGGGAGCAGATGCAAGCGTTTGACAATGCAGACAAAGCCTACAGTACAGCCATAAAAAAGAACCCCAGCTACTTTGATGTCTATCTATCACGCGGCGCATTGCGTTATGAGCAGGGCCAGACCTCACAGGGGCTGGTTGACATCAAACGCAGTTATAAAATATTGCCAACGGCTAAAGCCAGTTATTATTTAGGTGAGGCTGCGCTAGAAGCTCAACAGTATGAGCAAGCGGTGGCTTACTTTGAACAAGCTCGTCAGGCTGGCGGACAGTTGCAGCAGCGCGCTGAACGCCAGCTGGTTGCGCTTAAGTTGAAACTGCAACCCGAAAGTTTTATCCGTGCCACGGGGGGCATAGATAACCGTGGCTATATGCAAATATCGCTGGCTAACAATAGTCCGGTTGCAATGAGTCAATTTCAGCTGCGAATTGATACTATGGCTAATGCTTTTCAAATCCGTGAAACTAATAATATTCTGATATCGCAAACTATAGCAGCAGGTAAAACAATGAAATTTCAGATTGACATGGGCGCAACAAATCTTGAGACGACACCCAATGTCCGTATTTCGGTGCAATCGGTTGAGGTGGTTGAATAAGCTTTAAATGGCGATAATCTGGTATTCGCTGTAGCATTACCCATCAGAGAAGTGATTGGAGGAGACCATGGCTGATAACAATCAAAAACCACCCTGCGAAGTTTGTCGTTTAGTGCGCATGTACCTATTGATTGCGGTCCCAATGATTTTGATTCTGTATTTACAGCCTGAATTTTCCAGTCTAAAAGGTATTGCTCTAACCGATCTTTTTGCCACTTTTATCGGTCTGATGTTCGTTGCTACCGTGCTGTGGAAAGCCTATCTAGAATACTGGAAACCAAAACGTGATGCCGCCAGAAAAAACCGCACCTGACTGTTGGAACTGCATCCATTTCAATATTACACATGATCCCAAGCGACCTTATGGTTGCCGAGCCATGGGGTTTAAATCAAAGGTGTTACCATCGATAGAAGTGATCCGTGTGCATGGCGATCACTGCTTGAGTTTCTCGCCAAAACCAACTGACCCAGCACGTTGAGTTTAGTCTCCATCCCGCACTAACATAAAGGGTTGCTCAATCACTCGTGCCTGTCGGCACGATAGGCTACCGTTATAGGTGTTTAGTGCGCATTTGAACGTTTTCTGGTGCCAGCCATCACTGGACGTCCAGTGATTGGTGACCTCAGTGGCCGGAAAAACATTATGGTTAATAACAGGTGCAATACAGGAGGACTCGACAATGGATTTCATTTCATTGTTGGTCGGTAGACGCCATTTGACTCCGGATTTTTCTGAGAACTCTTCAGCGTAGGCCGTTGCATCATCCCAACTCACAAATAAGGTCTCACCTTTGCAGCGAAAGTTAGAAAATGTTTGGCCTCCTGGACAGCGATACCAAATAGTACCTGTTCTGCTATCTTTTGCCAGACCACTAGGGTCGGTAATAAATGACCCCTTGTCACCGGCTTTAATTGTGTCACCACATTTTTCCGCGGTTCGATAATCGCCACAACTTCCTAGCAATAGGCAGACCGCTGCCAATCCCAGTGCTGATTTAACTTTCACAAGACTCCTCCTTATATAACCGCTGACAGTTAAAAACTTGTCAGTGAGAGAACAACTCCTCAGTTCAGTAGTGGTATGTAACGCTATTCAGTCAAAACCAATCTATGCAGGCAGTCTAAAGTACAATTCATGCCAATTAAAGAATCGACAGTTACACGGACTACCTGAAGTTTATTTTTAAATTATTTTTATCATTATAGAGTGTAAGCTAAACTGCTCAAAAGTATATTACAGGCTCAATTTATCCTAGTAACTGCCGATAGGATAGAAACAGAGAATTGAATAGTCTTCAGCCTAATTTAGCTGAGGGCGTCGCTAGTGCGGCAACGACAACATTACACTTGTAAGGAGAATGTATGGATATCGCAACTATAGTAGGGCTGCTAGGCGCCTTTGGCTTTATTGTTATGGCCATCGATGATTTTGCCGCCTTCATTGATACCCCATCAATGCTAATTGTAGTCGCAGGGTCAATCATGGTGGTGATGTTCCGCTCCTCTTTGGGTGAATTTCTTGGCGCCGTTGGTGTGATGGGTAAAACCTTCAAAAATAAACTCGATGCGCCAGAAGCACTTATTGAGCAAATTGTCGAGCTGGCCACCATTGCCCGAAAAGACGGCATGATTGCATTAGAGGGACAAGAAATTGCTAATCCATTTATGTCCAAAGCTGTTGCTATGCTAGTGGATGGCACGGATGCCGGCATTATCAAAAGCTCTCTCGAGAGAGAAAAAGACATGACCAAATTGCGTCATGATATGGGCGCCAAGATATTCTCGGCATGGGGTGAGATTGCCCCAGCGATGGGCATGATTGGTACATTGATCGGGCTGGTGCAGATGTTGGGCAACATGTCGGACCCAAAAGCCATTGGACCGGCAATGGCGGTGGCTCTATTAACAACGATGTATGGTGCGATTTTGGCTAACGTAATTTGTTTGCCGATCTCAATGAAATTGCAAAATCAGGCGGTATTAGAAGAGACCAATAACGAGCTGATTATAGAGGGCATACTATTTATCCAGGATGGTGGTAATCCTCGCATTTTGAGTGATTACCTCGGCGCCTTCCTCAGCCCGAAAGCACGCGAAAAATTAGCGACAGCAGCCTAGCGAGCAATTGAGTCATGGCCGAAGAACAAGCACCTGAAGAAAATCTCGAAGAGATTGAAGATCAGGAGGCAACAGAACTACAGGAAGGTGGACCTGTTGATAATGG
>JASLVT010000134.1 GCA_030741175.1 Porticoccaceae bacterium | reverse complement strand
CAATGGGTTTGGTTGGTCCTTTGCGGGTTAATGGTGAGCATGCCTCTGGCGATTTCTATGTGCCTATGGCAACCAGTGAAGGTACCCTGATTGCCAGTTATAACCGCGGTGCGCAACTTTTGAGGGAGTCCGGTGGCGCGACGGTGACGGTGGTTGATGATGCGATGCAAAGGGCACCAGTATTTATATTTGACGATGCACGACAGGCACGTGAATTTGGTGTCTGGGTTGAGCAGAATTTTGAGCAGATTGCTGAACAGGCAGAGTCCACCACCAAATCCGGCAAATTGCGTAACATCCAACAGTTTGCCGCTGCTCGTATGCGTTATCTGCGGTTTAACTTCACCACAGGCGATGCTGCAGGGCAAAATATGGTCGGTAAAGCGACTTTTGTCGCCTGTGAATGGATTGTCGCTAATTACCCTGGTATCAAGCGCTATATGTTATCGGGCGCGATGGATACAGATAAAAAGCACAGTCAGTTAAACACCTTACACAGCCGCGGTAAGCGGGTTATAGCCGAGGTTACGATACCCAGTGGGTTGCTTGAAAAAACTATGAATGTATCGCCACAGGCATTGTATAAAGCGCGTTCTATTAATCAGGTGGGTGCCTTTATGGCTGGTTCGCACAATACTGGCGCTCATTCTGCCAATGGTATAACGGCGGCCTTTATAGCCACAGGACAGGATGTTGCCAATGTGGCAGAGTCCAGTGCCGCGGTTGTCTATGCTGATCTCGATGATCAAGGCGATTATTATCTGTCAATAACCATTCCCTCATTGATTGTGGCTACCCATGGCGGTGGTACAGGTCTACCGACGCAGCAAGAATGTTTAAAGATGCTGGGTTGTGACGGCGCAGGCAAGGTTTACAAATTGGCTGAAATTATAGGCGCTACTGTGCTTGCTGGTGAGGTGTCGTTGATGAGTGCAGTGTTGGCCGGCGACTGGGTCACCAGTCATGATGCGCTGGGGCGCAATCGCTAGATTGACTTGAGTCTATCCAAAGTGATTGTCAGCTGAGAGCAATAAAACTATCAATGCCTCGGCAATGGTTGATAAAAATAATAATAGGAGTAAACCAGTGAGGACAGTCATTCAACGCTTAAATAAATCCTTACTATTATTGCTGCTGGGTTCAGCATGGTTATCGGCCTGTAGCGAGTCACCACTACCAGTGCCCGCAGAGTCAGAACAGCGGACTATCTCGGTGGTGACAGAACCCTGTCTTGATTTTGATGAAGATCGCAGGGCACTGTTTGGCGACTTACATATCCACACCAGTTATTCATTCGATGCCGCTGCCAATAGTACCGGTGCCACACCCGAGGATGCTCATCGTTATGCTCGCGGTGAGGCTATTCCTATTTTTCCACTGGATGAAGAGGGTGTAGCTATTGGTCGCACAAAGATTGATCGGCCACTGGATTTTTTAGCTGTAACCGACCATGGTGAGTTTTTGGGCGAGCGCGCTCTGTGCCGCACTAAAGGCTCGCCGGTATACCTCACTCAATTTTGTGCCGATTATAGATCCAACGAACGCATAGGAATGCTGATGTTGGGTACGGTGATCACCACTGATACACCGGCGAGGATTCCTGAAATTTGCGGTGCTGATGGTGATCTGTGTCGCGACTTTGCACAGTCACCTTGGGAGAATATTCAGGCGGCTTCCAACGCAGCAAACAGCCCTTGTGAGTTCACCAGTTTTATTGCCTATGAGTACACCGGTACCCCTTACACCAGCAATTATCACCGCAATGTTATCTTTAGAAATGATTCGGTGCCGGCGTTGCCGGTTAGCTATATTGATGCTCCTATCGATAGCAAGCTATGGTCGTCGCTCGATGCGGTTTGTGACAGTGCCACTGGTTGTGATTACTTAACGATTCCCCACAACTCCAATTTAGCCAATGGGCGTATGGCGCCTTATATGCAACTTGAGGATACAGATGCCGCGAAAATAGCTTATGCACAAAGTCGCTTAAAACGTGAGCCGATCATGGAAATCTTCCAGCACAAAGGTGGTTCTGAATGCATTAATGGTTTGAGTTCTGTCTTTGGTGCGCCGGACGAACTCTGTGATATTGAGGCCGTGAGGCGTATTGGTGAGAAAAGAACCTACACCACACTTGAGTTTACAGAGGATGGATTGGTAGCAGGGGAAGCCACCGAGGTAACGGCTGAATGTGATGAGGATAGCATTGGCAGCAATGGTATGGTCGGGGCGGGCTGTGTCCATGCAACGGATTTTCAGCGGTCGGCTCTGCTTGTGGGTCTTAAAGAGGAGCAGGCCATAGGTCTCAACCCAATTAAATTGGGCATTATTGCTGCCACCGATACGCATTCTGCTACCTCTGGCGGGGTTAAAGAGTCTGAATGGGTTGGCGCAGTAACGGGTGAAGCCACACCGGCAGAGCGATTGCAGCCGGGCCTGCTAACCAGTGGTATCGATGGTAACCCCGGTGGTTTGGCTGGCGTCTGGGCCGAACAGAACACCCGCGATGCTATTTTTGATGCAATGTTACGCAAAGAGGTATTCGGAACCTCTGGGCCGAGAATTACACCACGCCTATTTGCCGGCTGGACTCTGCCGGAAGGTCTCTGCCAAGCCAATGATATGGTGGCTCAAGCCTATGCTAATGGCGTGCCAATGGGAGGCGATTTAAGTGCTACTGACGACTTATCGAAACCCAAATTTTTAGCCTATGCCGCCAGAGATCCTGAGAGTGAAAAGCTACAGGAACTCCATTTGATTAAAGGTTGGATTGATAGAGAAGGTAACATGAATACACAGGTCATTCCTGTTGCCATTGAGGAGGAGGGCGCAGATAGTCTGTGTCAGGTTTATACCGATAATAATTTTGATCCGACTCAGTCAGCTTATTATTATTTACGCGCTGTCGAGCCAGAGACAGCGCGTTGGCATACCTATGATTGTGCGGCTATCGATAAAGCCGATCGACCCGCGGTGTGCACCAATGGTGCCTATCCGGAGAGGATTAGAGAGATGGCATGGACATCGCCTATTTGGTATCAGGCGCCCTAATTTTGGCAGGGTTATTCGGTCACTGCGTTGGCTCGCTCGGCGATAATGGCCATCATTTGATGCGCTGTTTCATGCCCAGAATTTTGGTTCTGGCCGGTGACAAAACGCCGTTCATCGTCCACGACGACATGGGTGGCAAAAAAATCGACCAAGGCGCTCCGACTTTCAAATAAGGCACCGGCTTTACGCAATTCGGCTTCCGGATGTTGCGGCGTAACCTCAATACCCAACTCTTTAATTTGCTTGTCAGTAACACCAGTCATGCGACGTCCCGCGATCAATTTATTGCCCTCTTTATCCAGCGCATTAATGAGTCCTAGCGCACCATGACACACAGAGCCAATGATTGGGGTGTTGGCGTAATAAGCGCTAGAAATTTTTTCAGCCAGCACCTCAGAAAAGCCCATATCATAGGCGGCACCCCAGCCTCCCGAGAGAAAAATGGCGTCATATTGGGTGAAATCAACATCATCGATCAGTAATGAGTTGGTTACCTTAGCTTGCATCATAGGGTCGTTTAAATACCGGTCATCCTCGGGCGTTTTGATCACCCGCCCAAGCGTTTGTGGGTCGACCGGTATCTGTCCTCCTTTGATACTAGCGATATCGACTTGCATACCGGCATCGAGGAAACCATAGTAAGGGTGAGTCATTTCGGAGGCCATTACGCCAGTGGGTTTCCCTTCAGTCTCACCGACAGCGTTCAGAACGCTGTGGCTTGTGGTGATCACCAGGGCGCGCTTGCCCGGTAATTGATAGGTCTCACCTTCATAGGTAGGATGCAGCCCGAAACCCTTTAAAATGGAAGGTAGGGCGAGGGCGAATACTAAAAGCAAAGCGATTGCGCATCCTGCTATTTTAACTACTGTTGTATTCATGGCGTGAGGCTCCGACTGGTTACGCTGAATAATATAAAATATGGCATAATAAGTGTCAATATGCTTGAAATGGAACTTTAATATGAAAACGATCTTGCTTAGTCTGTTGCTCACAATACTGGTCAACAGTAGCTATGCTGATTTTTCTCGAGACTATATAGATGGTCATCAGCTCAACACTGTGACAGTCAATAGTATTGATATTGCCTATAGAGTATTAGGGCAGGGCGAGGGCCGCCCCAAAGTGCTGATGATCATGGGCTTGGGTGGCTCTAATGTCGCTTGGGGCGACAACCTTACTAGGGGGCTGGTGGATAATGGCTATGAGGTTGTTATTTATGATAACCGTGATACGGGAGCATCGACGAGTTTCGATGACTGGGGTCAGCCAACCCTATGGCTACAACTGTTAAAACATAGTCTGCGGTTGCCGGTCAATGCGCCTTATCATTTGAATGATATGGCCGCTGATGCTGTGGCACTAATGGACAGTATCGGTTACTCAAAGGCGCATATTGTCGGCGTTTCAATGGGCGGTATGATTGCTCAAATAGTGGCTGCCAGATACCCTCAACGCACTCGTAGCCTTATTTCAATTATGTCCTCTACTATGGCGCGCCATTTACCGGCGCCCACTGATTTAGCTGAGGGTCGTTTGCGGGAACTAGCCGAGGGTGAGGCTGAGGCCGAGCGAGAGGCGGCTATTCGCAATCGCGGTTTTTTCCCGCAAACAATGCCGCGCCATTTAATGGCAATCTTTACAGCAGGAGACCGTTCGGCAGAGGTTGCCGG
>JASLVT010000133.1 GCA_030741175.1 Porticoccaceae bacterium | reverse complement strand
CTTGGCGATAATATAGCTTTGATTGTAGCCCCGTCGTATTAGAGTTCTCCAGTGCAGAGGCACGGGTAGGAGCACCTTGGGCCGATCATTATGCGCATAATGATCATTCACTGCATTGGTCAGATAGCGGCTAAGCTGTATAAACTCAGGCGCATTGCTATCAGTTTTCAGTGGTTTGATTAGTTTGTTTACGGGGTACTGGTATTGCAGTGGCGCAATGCAGCGACGATAGTTTGGTGGTCGTTGCTGGCATGCTGGGCAGATAGCGGTATCTGCTAAAGGTGTGGCACAGCGTTGGCATTGGCTGCTGAGCCATGGTAATTCAAGTGCACATTCAGCGCAGATGGATTGCTCATCAACACCTAGATACCCATCACACAGAGTACAGGCGCTTGGAATTACAAAATTGCACAGCTTGAGGAGTTCTGTGCGGTAAATGGCAACCTCCCTGTTCCCAGTCGATACCCGCGCTAACTCACGTTATGAGTCGGGTCGCTGTCATCTTCGTCCGGTTTATCGCCGCTATTTGCGGCATCGGGGTGGCCTTTGCTCAGATCATTTTCATCAAGACCATACTCTTCACTGAGGATGCCACCGGGCACTTTAGGGGCATAATCTCTGGGTGGTTGAATATCCTCAGCGTTAATGAGCGGATTGCCGTCTTCATCCACCAGTGATAGGTCGGAGCCGCCGGCCTTTAGCAATTGACGTCCTATTTCAGGGCTGGCGAGACGAATAGCACTGGTGGCCAAGTGTTCATGAATCTGGCGGTAGCTCTGAGCCATATTCGTTGTCAGATGGGATACGGTGATAAAGTGTTCAGTTACTTCTTGTTGGTAGCGTTTAAGCTGTTGCTCGCTGTGCTCGAGTTTCTTTTCAAGATCGCTAACGGATGCATCACCGCTACTAGTTTTCCGCGAGTAAAGATGGCCGACAGCAGCGCCTATTAGAAAGAAAGCTGCAGCAATAAGTACCGTGGTCAATGTTATCAAAGTTGTACTCCCGTCATTATGATTTGAGCTATACCTTGCCATATAAGCAAGATTCTACTCACACAGACGTTATTGTAACGCAAAAACTAATGGTTGGTGGTTCAGAGTTTTGGTTGTAACCAATTAATTTGCTCGTTACAGTTGCCGCTGTTGCCAATTGACCACCTACTGTATGTCGACCCCTAAACTTCGCTATCAAAAAGATCTTGCCCGTGATGGCTTTGTTGCTGACTTCGCTCAGCAGCAAGCGGTTGAGTACCTCGATGATCTGTATCACCGACTCTGTGCTGCGCACAGCCGTCCTGCGGCTGGAGTCCTCGGTAAGCTGATGCAAAAATTCTCGACACCGATTTTGCAGCCAGAGCAGGGCCTATATCTGTGGGGCGGCGTTGGCCGCGGTAAAACGTACCTTATGGACAGCTTTTATGAAAGTTTGCCATTCGATCGCAAAATGAGAGTGCATTTCCACCGTTTTATGCGACGTGTTCATGAGGATTTAAAGCGCTACGCCGGACAGCCGGATCCATTGAAGAAAGTCGCTGATAAGATCGCTGATGAAACCTATGTGATTTGTTTTGATGAGTTTTTTGTCACTGATATCACCGATGCAATGATTTTGGGGCTGTTATTGGAAGCACTTTTTGCTCGAGGCGTCTGTTTGGTTGCGACCTCCAATATTATCCCCGACGGGCTCTATGAGAATGGTTTGCAGCGTCAGCGTTTTCTGCCAGCTATAGCGCTACTAAACAAACACTGTCTTGTCGTCAATGTTGATGGTGGTGTAGACCACCGATTGCGGGCTTTAGAGCAGGCCGAGTTGTATCACAGTCCGCTTGATAAACAGGCCGACGTGTCCCTGCAAACGACCTTTGATAGCTTAGTCCCTGTGGAGGGTGAAATTAAATCGGGTGTTGAATTGGAAGTAGCCGGCCGGCCGATCCCTGTATTGAAGTTAGCGGAAGATATTGTTTGGTTTGATTTTGCGGCAATCTGCGAGGGTCCAAGAAGTCAAAATGACTTTATTGATATCGCTAAAGAATTTCACGCGGTATTGATTAGTAATGTCCCAGTCTTGGGCGCAGCCAATGATGATGCTGCGCGGCGGTTTATTAATCTGGTCGATGAGTTTTACGATCGCAGTGTAAAGCTCGCTCTGTCGGCAGCGGAGCCACTGTCTTCACTGTATTCTGGTGGCCGTTTGGCATTTGAGTTCCAGCGTACTCAGAGCCGATTGTTAGAGATGCAGAGCCGCGAATATCTGGCTCGTCCTCACCGACCCTAAATGACCCTGTAAAAAAGTTGGTTTTTGCCGCAAGAAGCCCTTGTAATAGGCCTCCGGGGTCATTACAATTCGCACCCTTTTTTGGGATCCCCCAAAAAGCTAGGTAGGATAAAATGAAAACATATAGCGCAAAAGCAGAATCAGTTGAACGCGACTGGTACATCGTTGACGCAGAGGGTAAGACTCTGGGGCGTCTCGCGGTGGAAGTGGCGTCACGCTTACGTGGTAAGCACAAGCCTGAGTTCACTCCTCATGTTGATACCGGAGACTATATCGTGGTGATCAATGCTGAGAAAGTTGCGGTGACTGGCAACAAGGCGAAAGGCAAGATTTACTATTCTCACACTGGGTATCCGGGTGGGATCAAAGATATCTCCTTTGAAAAGTTGATTGAGAAAGCGCCAGAGCGCGTTATCCAGTCTGCTGTTAAGGGGATGTTGCCACGCGGTCCATTGGGCCGAGAAATGTTTAGAAAGCTCAAGGTATACGCCGGCGTGGATCATCCCCATGCTGCGCAGCAACCTCAAGCACTAGAAATTTAACGGATAGCGATCATGGCAGAGACTCAATTTTATGGCACTGGACGTCGCAAGACTTCAGCAGCCCGCGTTTTCATGAAATCTGGAAGCGGCAATATCACCATTAATGATCGTGCAATCGATGTGTATTTCGGTCGCGAAGTGGCGCGGATGATTGTGCGTCAACCCTTCGAGGTTGTCGATATGGTTGAAAAGTTTGACCTCAATATCACTGTTTCAGGTGGCGGAAACTTTGGCCAGGCAGGTGCAATTCGTCACGGTATTGCCCGAGCGCTGGTCGAGTATGATGAAAATCTGCGTCCATCTTTGCGCAAAGCAGGCTTCTTGACTCGGGATGCGCGTCAAGTTGAGCGGAAGAAAGTTGGTCTGCATAAAGCGCGTAAGCGCCCGCAGTTCTCCAAGCGATAATTGCAACTGGATCAAGAGAGCCCGACCCATTGGTCGGGCTTTTTTTTTGCCAAAAAAATCAGTGGCTTAGGCTATGATTTCTCAACTTGATATTGCTTAAAAACTGGCTTTCCGTTACTATGCACCGCCTTTTTTATTTGCACGCGAATCCGCGTGTTTTGAATCCAATTTTGTGTTTAAAGGGAGAGCGTCATGAGCAATGACGGTGTCAACCAAAGTCGCCGAAAATTCCTATTGGGTGCTACTTCTGTAGTCGGCGGCGCAGGTGTCGTTGGTGCAGCAATACCATTTGTTTCATCCTGGCAGCCAAGCGCCAAGGCTAAAGCTGCGGGAGCCCCAGTTAAAGTTAATATTTCCAAGCTAGAATCTGGCGGCCGCCTAGTCGTCGAATGGCGAGGCAAGCCCGTCTACATCGTCCGTCGCACAGCAGAATCTCTGGCGGCTATCGATGCTATGGATACTAGTATACTGAGAGATGCAGACTCCAAAGAAGCAGCTCAGCCTGACTATGTTGCTGGTTCCGCTCGCACCCTGGCGGGCAAAGAGGAGTTCTTGGTATTGGTCGGGCTTTGTACTCACCTCGGTTGTGCACCGATGTATCGACCTGATGTAGGTGCGCAAGATTTGGGTGGTGATGCTTGGCAAGGCGGTTTTTTCTGCCCCTGCCATGGCTCAAAGTTTGATCTGTCTGGGCGCGTGTATGCTGGTGTTCCTGCGCCGAGCAATCTCGAAATTCCGCCTCATTCCTATGAGTCGGATGATGTCGTCATTATTGGTATAGATTCGGAGGTTGCTTAATGAGCAAGGAAACTGGCTTTGCCGCATGGCTAGATTCGCGTATGCCGACACTCAAGCGCGAGTGGAATCGACATATGGCGGAGTACTACGCGCCTAAAAACTTTAATTTCTGGTACTACTTTGGCGTCTTGTCATTGGTCGTCTTGGTCATACAGCTGATTACCGGCATCTGGTTGTTGATGAGCTATCAGGGCTCAGCAGAGCAGGCCTTTGCCTCAGTTGAATATATTATGCGAGATGTCGATCTCGGCTGGATTATTCGCTATGCCCATAGTACGGGAGCCTCCGCGTTTTTTATTGTCGTCTATCTGCATATGTTCCGTGGATTGATGTATGGCTCTTATAAAGCACCGCGCGAACTGGTGTGGATATTTGGCATGACCATTTATGTTGCACTGATGGCGGAAGCCTTCCTCGGTTATGTACTGCCCTGGGGACAGATGTCCTACTGGGGTGCTCAGGTTATTATCAGTCTGTTTGGTGCTATCCCAGTGGTCGGCGAAGATATTGTGCAATGGATTCGCGGTGACTATCTGATCTCAGGTATTACTCTAAACCGCTTTATGTCGCTTCATGTGGTGGCGTTGCCCATTATTCTGATTGCGTTAGTGGTCATGCATATTATCGCTCTGCACGATGTAGGCTCAAACAATCCAGATGGCGTCAGTATCAAGAATCACAAGGATAAGGATGGCAACCCCATTGA
>JASLVT010000132.1 GCA_030741175.1 Porticoccaceae bacterium | reverse complement strand
TGGGTCTCCAGCTCTGTCAGTCGTTCAGCCAATTCCTGACTCTGCTGAAATAGCAGAGTGTCATCGACAAGGGCGCCGGTGCGTTCAATTCGCGATAATACACCTATTAGGGGCAGCTCAATATCGGTAAACACATTAGCAAGATTGTTTTGCTCTCGGACTTGTGGCCATAACACTTCATGCAAGCGCAAGGTGATATCGGCATCTTCACAGGCGTATGGCGCGGCCTGCTCTAAAGCCACTTGGTTAAATGTCAGTTGGGAAGCCCCCTTGCCCGCTACATCAGAAAAACTGGTGGTTGTTTCACCTAGATAGTGGTCAGCGAGGCTATCCATATCATGACGTGCTGCCACGCTGTCGAGCACATAAGATTCAAGCATCGTATCAAACGCAACACCACGCAGTTCTATACCATGCTGCGCTAATACGCTCATATCGTACTTGAGGTTTTGGCCCACTTTTTTAACATCAGGATCTTCTAGTATTGGCCTCAGTTGAGCTAAAACATCGTCTTTATCCAGCTGCTTGGGTGCGCCCAAATAGTCATGCCCGAACGGGATATAGGCGGCTTCACCTGGCTTAACAGCAATTGATACGCCAACCAATGATGCCTGCATATAGTCCAAACTAGTCGTCTCTGTATCAAATGCTATCAGCTCAGTTGCGTGAATCTTATCTAACCAAACATCAAGCTGTGCCTGTGTCAGAACCGTCTGATAATCCTTTTTAGTCGGCGCTTGAGGCTTAGCCGCGTCAGAGTTATTTGCAACGTTTGCCGTCGATACCGTTTCCGCATCCGTCTCAAGCTCTTTGATCCATGTTTTAAATTCCATCTCTTTAAACAGTGCCAATAACGCTTTTTTATCTGCTTCACTATTGTTCAGCTGGTCAACCGTCTGCGGCATTTCCACATCCGTTTTTATAGTGGCAAGCTTGTACGAGAGATAGGCTTGTTCCTTGTATTCCTCAAGCTTTGGAGCCATCGTCTTAGCTCCGCGAAATGCTAAATCCGCAACTTTATCGAGGTTTTGATAAATAGTATCAAGTCCGCCTATTCCCTGCAGAAGACCTAGGGCCGTTTTCTCGCCAACTCCCGGCACTCCCGGAATATTGTCTGATTTGTCTCCTAGGAGTGCTAAATAGTCGATAATAAGTTCAGGGGGAATACCAAACTTTTCAATTACGCCTGCTCTATCCATGACCGTGTCGGTCATAGTGTTTTCCATTGAAATATGTTCATTAACCATTTGAGCAATATCTTTATCACCCGTGGAAATCACTACAGGTCTTGCCATAGTGGTGGCCTGTGCCGCTAGAGTGCCAATCACATCATCTGCCTCGACGCCATCGATAATCAATATAGGCATTCCCATAGCGGCAATAATGTTGTGAATCGGTTCAATCTGGAGCCTTAGATCATCGGGCATAGGTGGACGATTGGCTTTATAGTCTGCATACATCTCATCACGAAATGTTTTTCCCTTGGCATCAAAAACTACCACATGAGTACTTTCCGGATAGTCTTTTTGCAAGCGGCGCATCATGTTGATAACGCCTTTTACGGCGCCCGTTGGCTTGCCTTTGCTATTGGTCAGCGGTGGTAAGGCATGAAATGCCCGGTAAAGATAGGAAGAACCATCAACAAGAATCAGGGGTGGCGTATTAGTCATCGTTAGCTTCTATCTGAAAAATATAAATAAGGTAAGGATACAGTATTTATTGCGCGCAGATCTTAAATTGCGTAACTAGTGAACTGATAAACTCAAAATAAGCAGTATCTGATATGCTTTGATTCAATCCTTGTGTGTCAAAGTCTATCACTGGTAAATTAAATTCTTCAGCAATAAGCTCGACATCTTTAGTGCCGTAGTGAGGCTCGACTAAGATGCACTTTACTTTGGCCTCGGTGATGGTTTTACGTAGCTGATATTGGGTTTTTAATCCCTGCGGCCCACCGCGCGCATCCCTGATTGAAAGACCGGCTCTAAGCGCGAAAGCTTCAACAAAGTGATCATATGCATCATGGTGGCTGATATAGGAACTCGATCTAGCAGGCGCTATCTCGCCACGCAGTTTATCGATTTGGTGCTGAGTAATAATTTGTCTAATTGGCAGATCTAGGCGTCTCTGAATCTCAAATGCAATGTGGTTACCATTCTGTGGGTTTAACCATATGTGCGGATCTCTTGCCATATTGTGATCGGAGTGATCCCGATGGGCGTCGGAGTGGTGTGGCGTCGTAGGATAATCAGCTAATCCCATGGCAGTAATCAGTTTCGTTTTCGCAACTTTAGCCATGGTTTTGGCACTGCTACCCTCAAAATCAGGACCGATCCAAATAATCACGTCAGCCTTGGCTATTTTCTGTAGGGCCGACACAGGTAAAGAATAATCATGAGCTGACTGATTGGCTGGAATAAGGTATTCAACAGTAGCTGCATCAGCAACAGCAGATTTGGCAATAATGGCCAGTGGTTTGGTGCTAGCCACAATCAATGGTTTGGTATTAGCAAACACAGCAACTGACTGTGCGAGAAACACTAACATGAAAATTAGTGTTATATTATAACGTTTTTGTCTTGTCATAATCAGCTTCTCTTATTTCCATGTGGGCGTCACGCCAAATTTAAGTGAATAATAGGGTTTATCTGACCGCAATTATTGTTATATTATAACACCTTATGCTAGAAGCCTCTAACCTATCAGGCGCGTTATGCTGACCAATGCAAAACTTGTGCACCAACCGCATGATCACGAGCGGTGTATCAGTGCTGCACTGAGTCGGGCCAAGGCTCTATGTGCCGAGCAAAATGTTCGTCTAACCACTACTAGAGAATTAGTGTTGCGGCTTTTATGGCAGAGCCATCAACCCCTAGGCGCCTATCAGCTACAAGACCAACTCGCTGAACATATCAATAAACCTGTTGCGCCACCCACTGTGTACCGAGCTCTGGAGTTTTTATTACGGCTAGGGTTAATCCACCGGATTCCCTCATTAAACGCCTATATTGGTTGTCCTTTTCCCAATAACGAGCACAGCAATCTATTTATGATCTGTAACCAATGTGGCACTGCCGCTGAGGTGGCTGACAAAGCGGTCAACAAGTTATTACAATGTGTCAGCGATAGAAGTCACTTTACCTTACAAAGCCAATCTCTGGAACTTTTTGGTTTATGCCCACAATGTTCCAATATCACCGAGGCACCAGGCTATGACTGATATTTTGATAAGTCTGGACAGAGTAAACAAAGGCTTTGCAGGGAAGTCTGTATTGCAAAATATCAGCCTGCAACTTAAACAGGGCCAAATTACCACATTGATAGGTCCAAATGGTGCTGGCAAGTCGACCCTGGTGAGGATTATTCTGGGATTGTTAACGCCAGATTCTGGAACAGTAAGATCCATGGCAAACCTTAATATAGGCTACATGCCACAAAAACTGCAGATTGATCCTACACTGCCGATTACTACAAAGCGGTTTCTTCAGCTAGCCGACACCTCCAACGACGCCTGTATCAATGCACTAGCCGCAGTTGGCATTAGTCATCTCGCTACTACTCCGATTCAAAAGCTTTCTGGGGGCGAGATGCAGCGTGCGCTGCTTGCCCGCGCTATTCTGCGCAAACCTAATTTGTTGGTACTTGACGAGCCGGTACAAGGCGTCGATGTAACAGGCCAAAATGCGCTGTATAAAATGATCTCTGATCTCAGTAATAGCCTCAATTGTGCCGTATTAATGGTGTCTCATGATTTGCATATCGTTATGTCGGCAACAGACCAAGTAATCTGTCTCAACCATCATATTTGTTGCCATGGACGTCCAGAGCAAGTGACTCAGGATCCAGCTTACCTCGATATCTTTGGTGAGACTGCCATCTATACCCATCGCCACGATCATCAGCATAGTATTCATGGCGAGGTTTTAGATGCCCATGGGCAGCATCAACATGGGGAGGGCTGCAATCATGAGTGATTTTCTTATCTATGCATTGCTAGCTGGTCTCGGCGTAGCCTTGGTGGCCGGTCCATTGGGTTGCTTTGTGGTCTGGCGACGTATGGCCTATTTTGGTGATACCTTGGCACATAGTGCGCTACTTGGCGTAGCCTTGGGGGTGCTCCTAGAGATTAATATGAACATTACCGTTACCGCCGTACCTTTGCTTATGGCGTTAGCTTTGGTGATTCTAGAGCAACGAGGCTTTTTATCTCTGGACACTCTGCTTGGGATCTTGTCACATTCGGCGCTAGCTGCTGGTTTGGTCGTGATCTCGTTGTTGCCTGATGTGCGTGTTGATCTCATGTCACTGCTGTTTGGCGATTTATTATCAGTAAGCCTAAGCGATTTATGGATAATTTACGGTATTGCCGTATTAGTTTTAGCCCTCTTAGCAGGCCTTTGGAAACCGCTGATTAATATCACGGTGAATCCAGAATTAGCGGCGGTAGAGGGAACTAATGTTGCATTAGTTCGCACAGCTCTGATGCTAATCACCGCGCTAGTAATTGCTATTGCAATGAAAATTGTTGGTGTACTGCTCATTACCGCTTTGTTAATCACTCCCGCCGCAACTGCGCGGCGCCTCAGCCGTACCCCAGAGCAAATGGCCATTACCGCTAGCTTGATCGCCATGCTCACTGTGCTACTGGGATTGTGCTTATCTTGGTATAGTGATGCACCTGCCGGCGCAGCTGTGGTAGTTTGTTCAGCTGTACTATTTTCACTATCACTCGCGATTAAGCAACGAGCCTAGAGTCCCGCTAAAAAGT
>JASLVT010000131.1 GCA_030741175.1 Porticoccaceae bacterium | reverse complement strand
AGCTTTAGTCAGGCTTTTCCAGATAATGCCGATAGTGCTCGCGGTGCTATACCCTATTCTCCATCGACGGCACATAATCCTCTCGAGGCTGGCACTGCTGTGCAGTTTTTTGGATTTAGCTGCGAGGATAGCAAGGATTATCCCCTCGCCGAGGCTGAGCAGGTTAGTTCCATTTGTGTCGATATACAGCGAGATAATCCTGAACAGAGTATTGCGATCTTGGTGCGCAATCGTGGTCATTTACAGCAGATCATTCCCGCTTTACGTCGTGCACAACTCAATTGGCAAGCCATTGATATCAGTCCCCTTAAGAGCCTGATGCCAGTTATGGATATGTTGTCATTAACTCGCGCGTTGTTATCACCAGCCGATCGCATAGCCTGGCTGGCAGCATTGCGTGCGCCATTTTGCGGGCTCGGTTTGGATGATTTAGTCGCCATTACAAGGAGTTTTGAAGTGAGCGGTAAAACGCCACTGGCTCTGCTTCATCAATTGCAATCTATTGATTGCAACGACGACGATCGCCTCTCCGATTATGCTCGTCATAGACTACAGCAGATTATTCCCTGCTTGCAGCACGCTTGGCAGGCACGAGGCAAAGATAGCTTACGCAAAATCATCGAACAGCTGTGGATACAACTTGATGGCCCATCAACATTGCGCAGTTCCGCTGAGCTCGATGATGTGCGGTGCTTTTTGGATTTGTTGGAACAATGGGAGGTGGCGGGCACCCTGAGCGACTGGGAAGGTTTTCAACAGGCCGCAGATAAACTATTTGCCGCTCCCAATGCTGGAATCAAAGATACTAGTGCGCCATGTATTCAAATTATGACCATTCATAAGGCCAAAGGTCTGGAATTTGATCATGTCTTGCTACCGGGTCTATCTAGAAGCCCGAAATCCCCCGACAAACCATTATTGCGCTGGCAACAGAATATCGATCAACAGGGCCAATCCTCATTGATTATGGCGCCATTGGGTGCCCATGATGAAGACGACGACAGTATTTACCGCTATCTCAAACAAGAGGCGGCGATAAAAGCTCGGTTGGAAGATACCAGAGTGCTTTATGTGGCAGCGACCAGGGCCGTTTCGAGACTTTATTTATTCGCACAATTGACTGGTACTGAACCCGATTGGCAGGCGCCAGCAAAAACATCGTTGCTCAGTTCGCTGTGGCAGCCGATCAAAGCGGGGCTAGATGATAACAGCCTATCCGTTATTCGGGTGGAGGCCAGTACCACGTCTGCAGAGTCGCGCTTACGCCTGCGGCATAAACGCCGTTTACCGATTGATTTTTCTCCGCCACAGGTGCCAACACTGGCGCTTTTAACCGGTGCTGAGGGTAATCGTAAACGCGACAGTTCGAATCAGTCAGCCGCTGATAATGATATGAGAGCCGCACATTTAGGCACCGTTCTGCATAGAACGCTTAAACAAATTGCCAATGATGGCCTACCCGCCTGGCCAGCGCAGCGATTGGCTTCGATGCCAATCAGCTGGCGAGCGCAGCTTAAACAGTTAGGTATTCTGGTCTCTGAATTGGAATTGGAGGGCATGAGTCGTGCATTGACCAATATGTGCAACGATGAGCACGGCGTATGGATTTTGCAGCCTCATGCGCAGGCTTTTTGTGAGCAGGCGTTAAGTTATGCGCCTGAAATGGGCCAATCTGGCGGCAGTGCTATTTCTGTTATTGACAGAACTTTTGTCGCCGACGGGGTCCGCTGGATTATTGACTATAAATTTAGTGCGCCGAATGCTGATGAATCGGTGGCCGAATTTCGTCTACGACAAACCTCAATGTATCAATCTCAATTGCAGCACTATGCGAATCTCTACCAGCAAATTGACAGCTCCCCGCTAAAAGCAGCACTGTATTTCCCTCAAATACCCCTGTTTGTTGAGGTTAGCTTGGATTAACCTTCATAACTGATCATTTTTCAGTACAATAACCGCTTTTTTACGAACACCTCAGTTAGGAATACTAGATATGGGCCCCAAGGCTGTAGAAAATATAAACATCGAGCAACCAGAAATCCTGATCACGCCGGCACAACTGAAGCGAGAAATTCCCCTGTCTGACAAAGCCAGAGAGACCATCTCTGTCGGCCGCAAAGCGATTGAAGATATTCTCGAACGCAAAGACCATCGCGTGATGGTTGTGGTAGGGCCCTGCTCTATCCATGATCTGAAGGCGGCTAATGAGTACGCGCTGAAACTGAAAGCACTGGCCGATAAAGTGAGCGATACTTTATTGGTGGTAATGCGGGTTTATTTTGAGAAGCCACGTACGACAGTCGGCTGGAAAGGCTTAATCAATGACCCTTATATGAATGACTCATTTAAAATTACCGATGGACTGCATATAGGTCGCCAGCTTCTGCATGATGTGTTGGAGATTGGTTTGCCCACTGCAACCGAAGCACTGGATCCTATATCACCGCAGTATATGCAAGATCTAATTGCTTGGTCAGCGATTGGCGCACGCACCACCGAATCTCAAACTCACCGTGAAATGGCCTCAGGGCTGTCCTCGTCTGTCGGCTTTAAAAATGGTACTGATGGTAGCTTGACTGTTGCTATTAACGCATTGCAATCAGTCGCTAGCCCACATAGATTTCTCGGTATTAATTCTGAAGGCAATGTGTCAATTATTACCACTCGCGGCAACCCCTATGCGCATGTGGTATTGCGCGGTGGCAACGGCAAGCCGAATTATGATTCGGTGAGCGTTTCAATCTGTGAGCAAGAATTACGAGTTGCCGGCATCACCCCTAATATTATGATTGACTGCAGCCACGCTAATTCCAATAAAGACCATAACCTTCAACCCTTAGTGCTCGATAATGTTGCCAACCAAATTCTGGAGGGTAACACCTCTATTATTGGTGTGATGATGGAGAGTCATCTAAAGGCCGGTAATCAAAAGTTATCCAGTAATCCCGATGAGATGGAGTATGGGGTCTCGGTTACCGATGCCTGCGTCGATTGGGAAACGACAGAGGCTTCCCTACTGGCTATGGCAGATAAGTTAAAGGATGTACTCAAGTCGCGCTAAAGCTAGCGAAGTACCCTACTCAAAGCCCCGATCTGCGGGGCTTTTTTATACCTGTCGCTTCAACAAACAATATAGGGAAGACTATTTTACTGCCGAACAGAGCTGACGAGAGGGTTTTCTTATTTAATTGATCACTTTCAGTCGGTCTGACTCGATCTGAACTCAATAACCTTGTATTGTTACACTGTTAAAACGAGCTTACGAAATCTTCGCTATGCCTAAATTACTTCTACTGATAGCAATTGCTATCTCAATCTGGTACTGGTGGTCAGTGGTAAAACGCCTAGCGCCCGAGCAACGGCGTTCGTTTTTCTGGCGCACTGCCTTTTGGCTAGTACTTGGTCTATCGTTGGTATTAGTCGCCACGGGACGCATGCACTGGTTAGGCGCAGGTTTGGCTGCACTGATTCCCATATCCAAGGCTCTGTTTGCGTTTGGATTGCGGGCATTGCCGTTGATAAATTTCCTCAGTCGATTTAAGACTAGTCCATCTAAATTTCGCACCAATGCGCTACTAATGGAGATCAATTTCGCTAACCGCAAGGTAGATGGGGAGGTTTTGCAGGGAGAATTCGCTGGTCGCCAACTATCGGATCTGAATGCAGATGAGATGCAATCACTAGCAGATTGGCTCAAACAAACTGACCGGGAATCCTATGTTTTATTGCAGGCATTTTTGATTCGAAGTGGTCAGGGAGGCACGCATTCCGAGCGCCAACAGACAACTGACTTTGCAGATTTTTCCGATGCAGAGGCCTATAACATTCTTGGATTAGAGCCCGGTGCCAGTAAAGAGGATGTTATCAAAGCCCATCGACGGCTTATGCAGCGTCTCCACCCAGACCGCGGTGGTAGCGACTATCTGGCAGCTAAGATCAATGCCGCCAAAGATAAATTGGTATAGCGTCTATCAGCAGATTGGTTAAATAGATTACTCCTATAGAGATTAGGCAAATGGTCAAGAGTCTTCCAATTCCGAGGACTTCGGCGAATTGATATCTCTATGACGGTATGTCCAAAGAGAACAAAAACAACGGAGTATGCGTATAGCTTGCAAGTGAATTGCCCACTACAATAGCGCTCTTTTTTATAGGCCAGAAGTTACCATGGAATCAGCTACTCTCGAACTTACCAAACAACTTGTTTCTCGCCAGTCAGTCACGCCGGAGGATGATGGTTGTCAGGCGTTAATGATCGAACGGCTCACAAAAATCGGTTTTGATATAACACCATTGCGGTTTGGCGATGTAGAGAACTTTTGGGCTGTGCGAGGCGCTAGTGGCCCTATACTCTGCTTCGCTGGACATACCGATGTTGTACCCTCTGGTCCCGAGGAGAATTGGAGTTACCCACCCTTCCAACCCACCGAAGTTGATGGCCAACTGTTCGGGCGCGGTACAGCGGATATGAAAGGTGCATTGGCTGCCATGGTAGTGGCTGTTGAGAAATTTGTTGCCGAATACCCCAGTCATTCCGGGCGCATTGCATTTCTGATCACAAGCGATGAGGAAGGTATTGCCATTAACGGTACAGTGAAAGTTGTTGATTGGTTACAACAACAGGGCATCATTCCAGAATATTGCCTTGTTGGAGAACCTTCCAGTAGCGATCAATGTGGTGATGTGATTAAAAATGGCCGTCGCGGTTCTCTTGGCTGTCAACTAACCATCAAGGGGATACAGGGTCATGTGGCCTATCCTCACCTCGGTCGCAACCCAAT
>JASLVT010000130.1 GCA_030741175.1 Porticoccaceae bacterium | reverse complement strand
TAGCGCACTGCGTTGCAATGGAGGAGATTTCCCGCGCCTCAGCATCGGTCGCTCTGTCCTATGGTGCCCACTCTAATCTCTGTGTTAACCAACTCTACAAAAATGGCACAGAGGCACAAAAACAACATTACTTACCCAAGCTTTGTTCCGGTGAACATATTGGCGCACTGGCTATGAGTGAACCCAATGCCGGTTCTGATGTGGTGAGCATGAAACTTAAGGCAGACAAATGTGGTGATCATTATCTATTGAATGGCAATAAGATGTGGATCACCAATGGCCCCGATGCCCATACTTATATCATTTATGCCAAGACCGATGTCGAGGCAGGATCTAAAGGTATTACCGCTTTTATCGTCGAACGAGACTTTGAAGGATTTTCACGTCACCAAAAACTCGACAAACTAGGCATGCGTGGCTCCAACACCTGTGAATTGGTGTTTCAAGACTGCAAGGTTCCCGCAGCCAATGTTCTCGGCGGCGAGGGTCGTGGTGTCGCAGTACTTATGTCGGGCTTGGATTATGAGCGCGCGGTACTCTCGGGCGGGCCCGTTGGCATTATGCAGGCCTGCCTCGACGTTGTGCTGCCCTATGTGCATGAGCGCAAACAATTCGGTCAATCCATCGGTGAATTCCAGCTAATGCAGGGCAAAATTGCTGATATGTACGCCGATCTCAATGCCTCACGCGCTTATTTATACGCTGTTGCAAAAGCCTGCGACAGGGGTCAGGACTCACGCAAAGACGCGGCGGCAGTGATTCTCTTTACCGCTGAAAAAGCAACCCAGATGGCGCTCCAAGCCATTCAGGCACTCGGCGGCAATGGTTATACCAATGACTATCCTACGGGACGATTACTGCGTGATGCCAAACTGTATGAAATTGGTGCGGGCACCTCTGAGGTGCGCCGTATGTTGATAGGTCGAGAACTATTTTTAGAAAGTAGTTAAGAGGTAACCCATGCCAGTAATTAAAAGCAACATCAATGTGCACAGTACCGACTTCGCCACTAATGCCGAGTCGATGCAAAGTCAGGTTGATGACTTGAAAAATAAAATTGAAAAAGTGCACCAAGGCGGTGGTACAAAAGCCTGCGAGCGGCATAAGAGTCGCGGTAAATTACTGCCCAGAGAGCGAGTACAAAAGTTGCTTGATCCCGGCTCTCCTTTTCTCGAACTGTCAGCACTTGCCGCACATAATGTTTATCAAGAAGAGGTGCCAGCGGCGGGCATCATTACCGGCGTTGGTCGAGTGAGTGGTCAAGAATGTGTTGTGGTTGCCAATGATGCAACGGTAAAAGGCGGTAGCTACTATCCTCTTACGGTAAAGAAGCATCTTCGCGCTCAAGCAATCGCGGAAGAAAACAACCTCCCCTGTATCTATCTGGTGGATTCCGGCGGTGCAAACTTGCCACGTCAGGATGAGGTGTTTCCAGATCGACAGCACTTCGGTCGTATTTTCTTCAATCAAGCCAATATGTCAGCGCGTAATATTCCTCAAATTGCCGCGGTTATGGGCTCCTGTACTGCCGGTGGCGCCTATGTCCCAGCTATGGCAGATGAGTCGATTATTGTTAAAGAACAAGGCACGATTTTTCTCGCCGGGCCACCCTTAGTCAAGGCCGCCACAGGTGAGGTGGTCAGCGCAGAAGAACTGGGTGGTGCCGATGTGCATTGCCGAACCTCTGGTGTTGCCGATCATTACGCCAATAATGATGATCATGCTCTCGATTTAGTGCGCAAGTCCGTAGCGAGACTCAATCGCGTCAAGCCGGCCAATGGCGATTTCAGAGATGCTGTGGAACCTATCTATGATGCAAGTGAAATATATGGTGTGGTGCCGGCAGATGCCCGTCAATCTTATGATGTTCGCGAAGTCATTGCGCGTACTGTTGACGGATCCGAGTTTGATGAATTTAAAGCACTCTACGGCACTACCTTGGTCTGTGGCTTTGCTCGGATCTTTGGTTATCCCGTGGGTATTGTTGCCAATAATGGCATCCTGTTTGGTGAATCGGCACAAAAGGGAGCGCACTTCATTGAACTGTGCGCGCAGCGCAAAATTCCTCTGGTGTTCCTACAAAATATCACCGGGTTTATGGTCGGTAAACAATATGAAAACAATGGTATAGCCAAGCATGGCGCTAAAATGGTCACCGCGGTAGCAACGGCCAATGTCCCTAAATTTACTGTCTTGATTGGCGGCTCATTTGGTGCCGGAAATTATGGCATGTGCGGCCGCGCCTATGATCCAAGATTTATGTTTATGTGGCCCAATGCGCGAATTTCGGTAATGGGCGGAGAGCAAGCGGCGGGCGTATTAGCGCAGGTGACGCGAGACAAATATGCCCGTGACGGTCAGGATTGGAGTGCCGATGATGAGATGAAATTTAAACAACCCATCATTGACGACTACGAACACCAAGGACACCCCTACTACGCTTCCGCCAGGCTTTGGGACGATGGTGTGATTGACCCCGCAGATACGCGGATGGTATTGGGATTAGCCATATCAGCCAGTCATAACCGCATTATTGAAGACACCAAATTTGGCCTATTTAGAATGTAGTTGCCGCGCTGCGGCAACGTTAGTTTGGAATGCATATTGTCATCATCTGGTGGCACAGAAATTGAGTTGAGACTTATGGATAAAGTACTTGTTGATATAGACAGCCGCGGTGTGGCCCGGGTTACACTGAATAACCCAGACAAGCACAATGCATTTGATGACCAAATTATTGCGCAGTTAACTACCGCGTTTAAAGCCATTGCAGCCAATACTGATGTCCGTGTAATGATCTTGGGATCCCTGGGCAAAAGCTTCTCCGCCGGGGCCGATCTGGGCTGGATGAAACGCATGGTGAATTATTCCTACGAGGAAAATTTACGTGATGCTGAGGCATTGGCTCAGATGCTTGATACCCTCAACCAAATACCCCAACCCACCATTGCCTCTGTTCAGGGAGCCGCATTTGGTGGCGCAGTAGGTTTAGTCAGCTGTTGCGATATGGCCGTGGCAAGCACAGCCGCCACCTTTAGTCTCAGCGAGGTCAAAATCGGTTTAGTACCTGCCACTATCGGCCCCTACGTAATGGCAACTATTGGCGAACGCGCTGCACGTCGCTATTTCTTGACCGCCGAGCGTTTTGATGCCGGTACCGCAATGCAGTTGGGGCTGGTTAGCGAGGTATACGAAGAAAAAGACCTAGATCAGGAAATCAATAATTTAATTGACATATTACTGGCAAATGGCCCCGAAGCAATTAGAGCAGCCAAGAAATTAATTCTCGATATTAGTGGCAAGCCGATTGATCAAACAGTTATTGATTATACCTGTGATCTGATCGCCAGTATTCGAGTAAGCGAGCAAGGCCAAGAGGGCTTAAATGCTTTTTTAGAAAAACAAAAACCAAATTGGATCAATGATTAAGGGAGCCTATGTTTACTAAAATACTGATTGCCAATCGCGGTGAAATCGCTTGTCGCATAATTAAAACAGCGAGAAAGATGGGTATTCATACTGTGGCAGTTTACAGTGAGGCTGACCGCAATGCCCTGCATGTAACAATGGCAGATGAGTCTGTTTATATTGGGCCAGCACCATCTACTGAATCTTATTTAGTTATTGATAATCTGATTAAAGCGGCGCTGGACACAGGCGCCGAGGCGATTCATCCAGGCTATGGATTTCTCTCTGAGAATGCCGATTTTTGCCGGCAGTGCCAGGCGCACAACATCGCCTTCATTGGTCCGCCTGCAGAAGCTATTGTGGCTATGGGCTCAAAGTCTGCGGCAAAAACCATTATGCAAGATGCCGGTGTACCACTGGTGCCCGGTTATCATGGTGAAGATCAATCTGCCAAAGTTATCAAACAGGCGGCAGATGAAATGGGCTATCCCGTATTACTTAAAGCTGCTGCCGGTGGTGGCGGCAAAGGTATGCGAGCAGTTCACAATGAAGCAGAATTTGAGCAAGCATTGGTGTCGGCCAAGCGCGAGGCGTTAAACAGTTTTAATGATGACATTATGTTGGTGGAAAAGTATCTACTGCAACCACGGCATGTTGAAATCCAAGTATTCTGTGACAGCCATAATAATGCTGTTTATTTATTTGAACGCGACTGCTCTGTTCAGAGGCGCCATCAAAAAGTTATCGAGGAAGCTCCCGCACCAGGCATGAGCGAAGATCTCCGCCAACAGATGGGCGAAGCCGCAATCAAAGCTGCGGCGGCAATCAACTATCAAGGTGCCGGAACTGTAGAATTTTTACTCGATAGTCAGGGCGAGTTTTTCTTTATGGAAATGAATACTCGCCTTCAAGTGGAGCATCCGGTGACTGAGATGATCAGCGGCCAAGATCTGGTTGAGTGGCAACTGCGAGTCGCCAGCGGTGAACCTCTTCCCCTCACACAGGAACAGCTCAGTATCAACGGCCATGCGTTTGAGGCACGAATTTATGCTGAGGATCCCGATCAAGATTTTTTGCCGGCAACCGGGTGCTTGAGCCTATTGTCGCCGCCACGAGAAAACGCCCATGTGCGTGTCGACACCGGTGTGGTTGAGGGAGATGAGGTCAGTATTTATTACGATCCGATGATAGCCAAATTAGTGGTCTGGGATAGCGACCGCGATCGCGCGCTTGCACGTTTAGCGCAGGCGCTCAGTGAGTATCAGGTCGCCGGTCTTACAACCAATATAGGCTTTCTCTACAATCTAGCAACTAGCGAAGCATTTCAAAATGCTGAGATAGATACAGGCTATATAGAACAGCATAAACAGGAAATTTTTCGTCAGCGGCAAGAGGACATTGACTATGC
>JASLVT010000012.1 GCA_030741175.1 Porticoccaceae bacterium | reverse complement strand
TACGCATGCTGCGTAAGGAATGCCTCGATACGATCAAAGGCCAGTCTGGCCTCTGGTAAATGCGGGTAGAAAATAGGCCACACATGAGGCATGTTTTGCCCGCAGAGCAAGGTAGCATCTGTACCTGCAGCAACCGCCTTATTGACATAACGACGACCATCGTCTCGCAGTATTTCATGCTCACTGGCCAGAACTAATATTGCTGGCAAACCCGACAAATCGCCCAATAACGGCGACACAACATGGTCCTTAGTATTATGTCTTGCCAACAATCGCGCTGAGATAGACAGCACGACTCTGGGGAGCTTGGCTATTCGATGTGCCAATGGCTTTAGCATGATATCGGATTGAAGATTATCTCTGATACTGGGGCTTTGCATACGCAAATCTGTTACCGGTGAGAATACCACTGCAGCATTAGCCGCTCTTTGGCCTGTATCCCTTACCCAAGCTAACAATGACAGTGTTAGATTACCCCCCGCCGAATCACCTGCTACAAATACTGTCGTGGCTGGCTCAGGCCCCTGAGGTCCGTTATCCAGTAACCATTGATAAGCCTGACGACAGTCCTCCACTCCGGCCATTCTGCTGTGCTCTGGCATCAGGCGATAATCAATTGAGAGAACCGAACAGCCGCTAACTTCCGATAACTTACTGGTAATAATGCGGTGGCTTTTTGGACTGCCCGCGAAAAATGCACCGCCGTGAATATACAGAAGCCGCCGATTGCTAGCGCTATCGACATTTGGCGCAACCACCCATTCCGCAGATACATTACCGGCTTTTACTGGCGTGAAATGACTGACACAATTTTTCTCATCAGCAGCAAAAAACTCCTCCATCACCTGACGGACAATAGGTACTCGCTGGCGCAGAGATAAATTACTGTTATTGGCCCGACTACTGCGCAATCGTTGATTGATGTGCTCCAACGCTTTTTCAGAGGCAATTTGATCGGCTTTATTATCAAGTAACAACTGTTGACCGAGAGGTGCATCGAACTGCGCAAGGGGATCCTTGCGCAGGATTAAATAAACTAGCCAGCCTGCAAGCAAGCAGGCTAATACTAGTGTGATTTGCAGTCCGGAAATCAACCGCTATAACTGAGTTGATTAAATTTCTGTTGATGGAAATCACCATCGCCAAAACTAACATTAATCATCATTAGACGCTTCACATAATGACCAATATTTAACTCGTCAGTCATACCAATACCGCCATGTATCTGGATCGCCTCCTCACCTATAAGCTTGCCATAGCGAGCGACCATCGCCTTTAACGCATGCACGGTTTTTAACAGCGTATTGCGGTCTTCATCTCCGGCCTGACAGAGACCGCGATAGAGCATAGACTTCGTCTGCTCACATGCCATAAAGGTATCCACCATACGGTGTTGTAACACCTGAAACGAACTGATCGGAGTATCAAACTGTTTTCTCACTTTAGTGTACTCTACGGTGGTACTGTTCAGCGTCGACATGATGCCCAACGCCTCTGCACTGAGACCAATCAGTATCTGTGGCATCACATGCTCAATAAGATCCATACCTTTGCCCGCTGCATTCAGTAGTTGGTCTTCAGCAACAAGTACATCGTTAAATTTAACCGTGGATGCACTCTGACCATCCATCATCTTGTAGCTTTTAACCTCTACTCCCGGGGCGGAGGCATCAACTAAAAACAGACTCACACCTTCGTGATCAAACTGTTCGCCGCTGGTGCGTGCAGTGACAATAAATTTGTTGGCAGTACCACCGTTGGCCACAACGGTTTTTTCACCATTGATTTTATAACCACCATCAACTGCCGTTGCACTGGTCGCTACATCAGCCATTTCAAAACGAGATTGTACTTCGACGCAGGCTAGGGATCCCATACAGCTGCCATCAATAATACTGGGGATGACCGCAGATTTTAGCGCGCTGTTATCAGAGGCCGACAACAAGCCACCAAATACCACCACTGTCGAGGCATAGGGCTCAACCACAATACCCTTACCCAACTCTTCCATGACCGCAGCAATATCCTCCACGGTACCACCAAAGCCACCATATTCCTCAGCAAAGGGCACAGATAGCCACCCCAATTCCGCAAACTTCGCCCAAAACTCGCGACTGATACCTTCATCGGAATCGACAATCGCTCGGCGCGTATCAAAGTCATATTCATCGCGAACAAAACGCGACACACTGTCTTTGATCATCGTCTGCTCTTCAGTAAACTCAAAATTCATCTGTAATAACTCCTGCAATAATTTAACCGCTCAACCCTAGGGGAGCCTGTTTAGAGACCTAGCACTGCCTTGGCAATAACATTGCGCTGCACTTCATTTGAGCCGCCATAAATAGTTGCAGCGCGGCCATACATATATTTTCCTCGGGCCTCGAAAGCAAAATCATGACCCAACTGCTGAGAATCCAAATCATCGGGCAGCGCACCGCCATAATAGGCGGCCAGCTGCAGCTGCAACTCTTGGATAGCCTGCGTAATTTCGGTGCCCTTAATTTTCAATAGAGAGGACTCTGGCCCCGGCATGCCACCCGCTGCCATTGACGCGAAAACCCGCAACTCGGTGTACTCCAACGCCATTAACTCCATTTCAATATCCGACAGACGTGTTTGGAATATGGGGTCGTCAATCATCGCTTTACCGCCATTCACCTCCACACTAGCTCGCTGCTTCAGTTTTTCTAGCATACGGGTTGAATCAGCGACCTCGGCCATACCAGTGCGCTCATGAGCCAACAGTGCCTTAGCATAGGTCCAACCTTTATCCTGCTCACCAATCAAATTTTCGGTGGGCACCGCCACATCTTCGAACAACACTTCATTAAGGCTGTGATTGCCGTCGATGGTAACGATCGGCTTTACTGTAATACCCGGGGTTTTCATATCGATCAGTAAAAAACTGATTCCCTCTTGTTTGCGCATACCTTTACTGGTGCGAACCAAACAGAAAATCCAGTCGGCATACTGCGCATAGGTCGTCCAGATTTTGCGGCCATTTACAATATAATGGTCGCCGGCGTAATCAGCTGTAGTATTTAAAGAAGCCAAATCGGAGCCGGCGCCGGGCTCGGAATAACCCTGACACCACCAGTCCTCACTTTCTAAGATACGGGGTAAGAATCTAGCCTTCTGCTCCTCGTTGCCGAAGGTGTAGATTACCGGTGCAACCATCTTCAAACCAAACGGGATAACATCGGGAATACCAGCCAAACCGCGCTCAGTCTCATAAATAAACTTTTGCGTCGGCGTCCAATCGGTACCACCGTATTCAACAGGCCAACCCGGGGCAATCCATCCTTTGGCATGCAGTTTTTTCTGCCATGCAATAACGGACGCTTTGTAGGCCTCACCACTGTCACCGCTTGCCTGCTGTGCCGCATCGGCATCATACTCTGTTGCAAAAAACTCACGCACTTCATCGCGGAACGCGAGATCGTCTGCTGAAAATTTAATATCCACTAACCTAATCTCCTAAAAAATGCAGACGAAAACCAATAGCCGTCTGCCCCTACTGAAACTGATTGAAACTAGAATTATTATGGCATTTTATATGCCAAAATAAAATATCTTTTTGTGTCCGTTAGGATACAGCCTGTGTAGGCTATCTCTCAAAAATGTGGTGAGTTTATTGCGACTCAACAGTCATACCTGCTGATTACGCGTATAACTGCCAACCAGTTTGAGCAGCGCTAATACATAACGGACCAAATACAGCCACTATTCACCAGAACAAACAAAAGTTTTCGACTTATATTGCAGCAGCTAGGTAGCTGGCCTGTTTTATGGCCGCTTTGGCATCCAGTTCAGCCGCTTCATAAGCGCCCCCAACAAGACTTGCGTCTAAACCTAACTCAACGACCTGATCGAATAGATCACGTGCGGGAATTTGGCCAGCACAGACAATCACTGTATCCACCTCTAATAGTTGCGGCTGCCCCTCTATCAAGATATGTAAGCCCTCATCATCTATTTTCTGGTAGTCAACACCGTTGATCATTTGCACGCCACGCTTGGCTAGCGACATGCGATGAGTCCAACCTGTTGTTTTGCCCAGACTGCGCCCCACCGGTGTCGTTTTACGCTGTAATAGAAACACTTCTCGATCCGCGGCTTGCACTTGGGGAATCACACCGGTTACACCACCACGAGGATGATTCTCAAAGTCAACGCCCCATTCGCGGGCAAATACCTGTTTGTCCATCGCCGCAGAAACACCTTTATGCATAATCAGCTCAGACACATCAAAACCGATACCCCCAGCACCCATGACCGCCACTCGCTTGCCTACCTCAACACGACCGAGAATAACATCGATATAGCTCGCCACTTTCGGGTGATCGATACCCTCGAGATCAGGGGTCCTTGGCGTAATACCTGTGGCAACCACCACATGCTCATATCCCGCGGCGGTTAGATCATCAGCACATACCTTAATGCCTAAACGCACATCCACTTGATGTACCTCGAGCATACGTGAGTAATATCTCAGAGTTTCATAAAACTCTTCTTTACCTGGCACCTTTTTAGCCAAATTAAATTGGCCGCCAATTTCATTATTAGCATCGTAGAGCGTCACTGAATGACCTCTTTCGGCGGCAACAGTGGCATAGGCCAAACCTGCGGGCCCTGCCCCGACCACAGCAATTTTTTTCGGCGATTCGCTGTGTTGATAATTGAGAATTGTCTCGTGACAGGCTCGAGGGTTGACCAAGCAGCTGACCTCCTTGCCCTCAAAACCATGATCGAGACATGCCTGATTGCAGCCGATACAGGTGTTGATCTCATCTTCTCTCCCTTCAAAAGCCTTATTGATAAGATCGGCATCCGCTAACATCGGACGCGCCATAGAGACAATATCAGCCTCTCCATCGGCCAATACCGTTTCTGCCACATCCGGCATATTAATGCGGTTACTGGTAATACAGGGAATAGATAACTCTTTACGCAATCGACCGGTAACCCCAGTGAAAGCAGCTCGAGGTACCATAGTAGCAATGGTTGGCACCGCCGATTCATGCCAGGTGAAATGAGTACTGATAATAGTTGCTCCGGCCCTCTCCATCTCTTTTGCCAACATCACCACTTCATCCCAGGACATGCCACCTTGCAACATATCCATGGCGGCAATACGAAAAATAAGAATAAAATTATCACCCAACGCCTCGCGACAACGACGCATAATTTCTAAGGGGAAGCGCATTCGATTGTGGTAGCTACCGCCCCATTGATCATTGCGCTGGTTGGTTTTTTCGACCAAAAAAGTGCTTAGTAAATAACCCGCAGAGCCAATGATTTCAACGCCATCATAACCTGCCAATTGGGCCATTTTGGCGCATTGCACATGATCATTTATTTGCTTTTGCACACCAGCTTCATCCAACTCATTGGGCACCAGAGGTGATAGGCGTGATTTTACAGCTGAGGGAGCAACTAATTTTGGCGTCTCTGCCAAAGGGCCGGCATGCAAAATTTGCATACAGATTTTTATATTTGGATCCACTGCATGCACAGCATCGGTTATCACGCGATGTGACTCCGCATGTTCCGGCGTAGACATCTCGGAACCCATGCCACCTTCCTCATTAGGGCTGATGCCACCGGTGATCATCATACCGACGCCACCGCGAGCACGCTCGGCAAAATAGGCAGCCAGACGCTCGAAGCCTCCCTCCACCTCCTCCAAGCCTGTATGCATTGAGCCCATCAGTGCACGATTCTTTAACTGGGTAAATCCTAAATCTAAAGGACTAAACAGGTTGGGATATTTAGGATGTAGAGACACTTCAGAGACCATAAGACGCTCGCTAACTGAGTTGTTTTTATTAGTAGAAATTAATCCAGCATAACGTGAATGTATTACTTATTTGCAAGCAGTTGTGGATCATATTTAGTTGCGCATTGAAATCTGGGGCGAGCCTTGAGTCGCTGAGAATTAGCCGCCAATCTTAGATCGTTCGAGATAAATCGATGCAATAATAAAACTGACTGGCGCCCCAACCGCCAATACATCAGCAGACAATAGCGCTTTAGTTAATGGTTCAAAAACCGCGTAAGCAAAAAACACATCGCTGAGCACTCCCGTCATCAATGCTCCTATTCCCAAACCGAGCAGATTACAGGCCACCAACAATAGCCCTGTCATCACGCCGCGCAGTCTCACTGGCGTAAGATCCTGAACGGTTGAAAATGCCGGACCATAAAATGAGCTGACGCTAAACATGCCCGCAGCCATGCCGATATAAAACAGTGCCGAAGATGGCGATACAAAACGGAATAAAATCAACAATGGCGTGATAGCAATCATAAGATAGGCGAGGAATCTAACACGACCACCTTTAAAATTGGCTTGATACCAGTCGCTTAGAATGCCTCCAAGAAATGTGCCCGCAGTACCAAAGACAATATAGATCAACCCATAGGTGGCGCTGATCTCTCCCAAACCAAAACCTCTCTCCCGCTCTAACCACACAATAGCAAACTGACCTGCGCCCAATGGTATATGGAGAAAGATCGCACCGAGCATAGTCCAGAGTAACGCTGGCGTCGACTTCACTACGGCCACCACATCTGTCACCACCTCCCTCCAATCACCATCCATCAGATTAACTTCTGACTGATCTTTGATGTCGCTCTGCTCCTCCATAGCACCACGTTGGGGATCCTTGAGCAATAACAGCACCAATGCCAACGCCATACCTAAAACACCCAACACAATAAAGCAATTGCGCCAGCCAATCATGGGCCCCAATACGCCAGCCACAATGTAGGCTCCTCCCGCCCCTAGGGGCACACCAAGATAATAGATACCAGTCGCTGTACCTCGTTTGGCTCTAGGAAAAAGATCCGCAATCATTGAAATTGCCGATGGCGCCATGGCCGACTCACCCACACCAATAAATAATCGGGCGATACCTATTTGCACAAAATTCTTGGTTACACCGGAAACTGCTGTAAGCAAACTCCACAGCATTAATCCAGCAGCAATCAATCGCGGACGATGCACCCGATCAGCCAGAGCTCCCATAAATAGGCCCATAATCGAGTAGAAGAACACAAAGATGGGACCAGTGAGCATGCCAAACTGGGAGTCACTTAAATTGAGGTCATTAATAATCGCCGTACCAAAACTGGTAATAAGCGTTCGATCGACCATATTGAGAATATTGAGCAGTAGTAGGAAAAGCAAAAGCCCTATTGCCCTTGTTGGTGCCCCATCCGTTTGTTGATTCATATTTACCCTTGTTATTTTTGTGAGGTCTTGCCACAGGAGCACCTGCCGCCACGCGACTACTACAGTTACTGGTGAAAGTCACAGCAACAACTGGTTTAAGTGTAACAAAATCCTAGGATCCAGATACCCCTTTCAGTACCATCGGACTGGCACTTGCACCATAGGCTGAAGATTTTTAAATGGTTGAAATCTAAGGTGAATATTAGGCTTGAGTTTGGCTGATATAATTTTTACACTTTATATGACAATTGTTTACAGAAACCCTATCTCAAGGGTCTTTCATATGAGGAGATACAATTATGTCATTGGAATTTGTTACCGCAGGTTTAAAAGAAAAGGTTGGAGAAGATTGTGGCTTGGGCGCCGTGTTAAAATTTGATTTTGGCGACGATGGCATTCTTGTTTTGGACGCGACTCAGGTGCCAAATGTTATCAGCAATGATGATGCCGATGCCGCCTGCACCATGACTATCAGTCTTGCAGACTTTATGGACATGGCCGAGGGTAAACTCGACGGCACCAGTGCCTTTATGAGCGGCAAACTAAAGGTGCAAGGTGATATGGGTATCGCAATGAAATTAGCACCCATTTTATCCTGATAGAACTAGTCAACAACAAAGGCTCCATTGTGCTGCAATGGAGCCTTTTGTTATTGGTTAACTCTAGCTATTCGACAATATCACCTTGCCCTTGGCACGACGCTCAGTGATTGAAGCAAAAGCGGCCTTGTAGTCATCGAGTGGATAGACTTCTGTGACCAGAGGGGTAAAGGCGCCGCTATCAACCATGCCAATCAATTCATCGAAATTCTTGCGCGACTCCATAGGAAAGCGAGTTGCCCAGGAACCCCAAAATACACCCACCATGGATGCACCTTTTAACAACGCCAAATTAAGTGGGATAGCAGGAATAGGGCCTGAGGCAAAGCCAATCACCAAAAAGCGACCATCCCAGGCGATGGAGCGGAATGCTTGCTCAGAAAAATCACCACCGACGGGGTCGTAAACAACATCCACTCCTTTACCGCCAGTTAGTTCTTTCACTTTATCTTTTAGACTTTCGGTACTGTAATTGATGCGTAAATCTGCGCCCGCTTCACAGGCGAAGTCTAATTTTTCCTCTGAGCTCGCCGCCGCAATCACCTTGGCACCCATGGCCTTGGCAATCTGGATTGTTGCAATGCCAACACCACCGGCCGCACCCAATACCAACAAGGTCTCACCCGGCTGAATATTGGCGCGCTGTTTTAGAGCGTAATAGGACGTGCCATAAGTAATGGCAAAACCTGCCCCCTGCTCATAAGACATAGTCTCACCCAAGGCGACAGTCGCATGCTCATTGGCAACGCATTGTTCACTGAACGCGCCGATCTGTAATGTGGCAAAAACTTTGTCCCCCACCTTGCGGCTGGTAACACCTTCACCAACAGCAGTAACAACACCACAGACTTCTGCACCAGGGATAAAAGGCAACTCTGGTTTAAACTGATATTTGCCTTGCACAGTCAAAACATCAGGGAAATTTACACCGGCCGCCTTAACCTCAATTAAGACTTCTCCCTTCGCTGGTACCGGCGTCTCAGCCTCAGCTAATGTGAGATTGTCGGTTGAACCAAATTCATTGCAGATTAACGCTTTCATTATTTTTTCCTAAAATGCTTCGTTATTTTTTTTGGAAATGTGCGACCGCTTTGGTAACAAATTTCTGCGTCTGTTGAAAACCACCAACAAGGGTCTCCTGTCCTTCAGGGTTCTCAATGGCTTCAATATTTGCCCGCACATTTTCGGGTGTCTGCTGCTCTGGTGGCAGATAAATACCGTCCGTTTCATAGATAAAGGTTCGTGCAAAGCCACCGGCACCCGCACAGAGAATACTGCGATTGGGGGCATCCTTATCACACAACGTCAGCAAGCCTGCAGTTACCGATTCCACTGTCATAATATCTGATTGCTCTTCAGTAATTAGCCCCTCGAGCATTCTGGTACCCGCCGTTGGCGATAGGCAATTAACCTTGATATTGTATTTTTCACCTTCAATACAGAGCGTATTCATCAACCCAACCACAGCCATTTTAGCGGCACCATAATTGGCCTGACCAAAATTACCGTACATGCCACTCGATGAAGTGGTCATCACAATACGCCCATAACCCTGCTCGCGCATGAGATCCCAAACAGCCTTAGTACAGTTAGCTGAGCCCATCAGATGCACATCAACCACCAGTTGGAAATCGTCCATTCCCATTTTTGTAAAGCTCTTATCGCGCAAGATGCCGGCATTATTGACCAATATATCAACGCGACCCCATTGCTCTACTGCCTGAGCTACCATGGCATCAACGTCCTCTTTAACGGCCACATTGGCGCCATTGGCGATAGCTTCTCCACCTGCCGCCTCAATCATAGCCACAGTCTCCAGTGCTGCTGCACTAGAGCCACCACTACCGTCTACAGCGCCACCAAGATCATTGACCAGAACTTTTGCACCACGGGCAGCCAGTGCCAGCGCATGTGAACGCCCCAGACCGTTGCCTGCACCAGTTACTATTGCTACCTGTTCATCATACCGAATTGTCATTTGGCTTCTCCTAAAATTACTATGCTCTATACTGAGTGAGTTCGCGACGCGCGACTACCATACGATGCACTGCATCGGGGCCATCGGCAAAGCGCAAGGTGCGCTGAGCACCATACCACTGTGCTAGAGGACTATCTTGAGAGAGTCCAATACCACCGTGCATCTGTATAGCCTCGTCAATAATTTTTAACGCCATGTTGGGCGCTGCAACTTTAATCATTGAGATAAAGGGTTGCGCCGCATCAGTGCCTTCATGATCCATCAACCATGCTGCCTTGAGACAAAGCAAGCGCGTCATTTCAATATCAATACGAGCCTGAGCGATGATATCGACATTGGCGCCCAGCTTGGCTAGGGGACGGCCAAAAGCCTCACGACTCAATGATCGCTCACACATTAATTTTAAGGCAGCTTCAGCCAGTCCCAAGGATCGCATGCAATGATGAATTCGACCCGGCCCAAGGCGGCCTTGTGCCACTTCAAAGCCGCGCCCCTCTCCGAGAATCATATTTTCTTTGGGCACGCGCACATCAGTAAATCGCATATGCATATGGCCATGAGGCGCATCATCGATATTAAAGATTTCCATTGGCCGCAAATTTTTTACCCCTGGGGTATCAAAGGGCACCAAGATCTGGCTGTGTTGTGCATGGCGAGGACCATCAGGATTAGTCTTTACCATCACGATCATAATTTTACAGCGAGGGTCGCCAGCGCCAGAGATCCAAATCTTTTCACCATTTAGGACCCACTCATCGCCGTCGGCAACGCAGGACAGTGAGATATTGGTCGCATCGGAGGATGCCACATCAGGTTCGGTCATGGCGTAAGCGGAGCGAATTTCACCGGCTAGCAGTGGTTTTAACCAAGTTTCTTTTTGTTCTTCCGAACAAAAACGCGCTAGCACTTCCATATTGCCAGTATCTGGTGCCGAACAGTTAAATACCTCAGGGGCTAGGTGTGAACGACCCGTCTCCTCTGCAATATAAGCATACTCAACCGTATTTAAACCATGGCCACCTTCATAATGGGTAAGAAAGAAATTCCACAAATTTCTTGCTTTCGCCTTGGCTTTAAGCCCCTCGAGAATCTCAGTTTGACGATCAGTAAAGGCCCAACGGTCACCCTTAGAAATCTCAGCATGATACTCTTGTTCCAACGGTAGAATCTCAGTATCAATAAACTGTTTTACCTCTTCCAGAATCGGCTTGAGCTTATCGCTAACACCTAAATCCATATTTCTTTCTCCCAGTATTTTTTCTATTGAAAGCGCCAGTGGCAACAATTGCTAACGCTGTTATACGTTTAGCTTGCCACGATAATTTTTGAATGATCAATATAAATCAGTAACCACTGAGCAATGCAAAGCGATCGGTATGATAGCTATTATCACCAAATAATGTTTGTGCGGGACGTGCTCGCTTGATAAAAAAACCAATATCATATTCATCTGTCATGCCGATTCCACCATGCATCTGAATAGCCTCATTGGTCGATAGCTCGGCCACCTCACTCAGCTTAGCTTTGGCTATACTGGCAAGCGCAGGCGCTTTTTTATCCCCCTGATCTAGGGACTGCAATGCCTTCAACACCACCGATTTACAGAGTTCAATTTCGCTCCACCAGTCAGCTGCACGATGCTGAAGTGCTTGGAATGAACCAATCAACACACCAAATTGCTTGCGCTCTTTCAAATACTGTAGTGTTCGCTCAAAACTCTCTTGGGCAATACCAAGCAATTCAGCTGACAGATATACATTGCCGATATCTAGCGTAGCAGTGAGAGCGGCAAAACCCGCACCCTCTTCACCCAATAGCGCCGTCTCCGGCACTTCAACATCATTGAAGCGGATATTGGCGTAATTACGGCCATCAGTCATCGCAACTCGCTCGACCACAACACCTGCTGCACTGCGATCAACAATAAAAAGACTAATGCCCTTAGCGTCACCTACCGATCCGGCAGTCCGTGCTGCCACAATCAGTTTGTCCGCAGTGCTGCCGTCCGCCACAAAACATTTGCTCCCTGTTAACTGGTAACTCGAGCCTTGTTTAGTTGCAGTCATACCAATCTGCTCTGGAGCATGATGAGCTTTCTCATCAACAGCCAGCGCTGTCGTCAGCTCACCCGCCGCTATGGCGCCCAACAACTCGGTCTTTTGTGTCTCATTGCCCGCATGATTGATTGCGCTAACACCCAATACCGCGGTGGCAAATAGCGGTGAAGCTGTCAATGTGCGACCGCTTTGCTCAATAATCTGGCCCATACCCACATGACCAAAATCTAGCCCACCACAGGCTTCTGGGACCAAAATCGCCGCCCAACCCATCTCGACCATCTGTGCCCAAAGATTATCTGCATAGCCTGTTTCGCTGCCCGCATCGCGATGCTTACGCAACTCAGCTAACGACCCGTGCTCCGCCAGAAAACCCTGAGCGGACTCTTTAAGCATCTGTTGTTCTTCGTTTAATACTAATGCCATCAGTTTCTTCCTTTAGATTAATCAGCCCAAGCCAAGAATATTTTTAGCAATGACATTGAGTTGAACCTCTGAAGTACCGCCTTCAATTGAATTGCCTTTGGTGCGCAACCAGGTGCGCGGCAACCAACCATCATCAGAGGCTTCGCCATCCCAAACCATGGCATCACTACCATTGACCTTTAGCAAGGTTTCAAAACGGCGCTTGTTCAACTCCGTGCCATAGTATTTCAACATGGCCGAAGTAGCGCCGACACCATGGCCGGATTTAACTTCATCAGTCACTCGCTCAGCGGTCAGTGCAAAACAGGCCGCATCAATTTCCCATTTGGCTACCTCCCCGCGCAATAACGGATTGTGCAGACGGCCGTTATCAATTCCCAAAGCCTTTACGGCCACTTGGCTCAAGCTCTTACCTCCAGCCTCAGCCCTACCCATACCGCCAATCATTTCACGCTCATGGGTCAATAGATATTTGGCGATAGTCCAGCCCTGATTCACCTCACCAACAACTTGATCCTTTTCAACTCGAACATCATCGAGAAAAGTCTCACAAAATGGCGAACTGCCTGAAATAAGCTTGATCGGTTTAGCCGTTACTCCCTCTGTCTCCATATCAAATAGCACCAGACTAATACCCATTTGCTTTTTGGCATCGGGATCAGTGCGCAAAAGACAAAACATCCAGTCTGCCTTGTCGCCATAGGAGGTCCAAACCTTTTGGCCATTGGCAATAAAATGATCACCTCGATCTTCAGCTTTTGATTGTAAGCCGGCCAGATCCGACCCTGCTCCGGGCTCAGAGTAACCCTGACACCAGCGAATTTCTCCCCGAATGATGGGCGGCAGATGTTGCTGTTTAAGCGCCTCCGAACCAAATTTCAGAATAGCCGGACCAATCATCCAGATACCAAAACTATCGAGAGGCGATCGCGCATTAATACGCGCCAACTCCTCTTTGAGAATTTTGTGCTGGGCACGATCCAAGCCACCGCCGCCGTATTCGGCAGGCCAGTCTGGTGCTGTCCAACCCTTGGCACCCATGCGCTGCATCCATAGCTTTTGGTCTTCGCTAGAAAATTTAAAATTGCGTCCGCCCCAACACATATCTTCGCCTGCTTTGGCAGGTTGACGCATTGATAGTGGGCAGTTTTCCTCCAACCAATCACGAGTTTCTTGCCGAAAAGCCTGTAGATCACTCACATTTAACTCCTGAGACTTATTCTAATGTCACTTACACAATCGTTTAACATGCCTTGATAGACTCGCTATGATGCCAGTCGATCTAGCACGGATAAAATAGGAAATTGAACTTACAGTATGTTATTGTGTCTTTCAAGTATTGATAGCCTGAATTAGAGTATTCGCGGTCCTTATGGCGTCGATAGTGGCATCGATAGTAGCGCCGATAGCACAAGCCTATTATTAATTTGTGAAGACCACAAAATTTGCGCTTCTCGTATCCATACAGATATCACAAGGTAAACAGCACAATAATGGTAATAGCGTTTTAGACAGTCCAATGATGCTGCCATCTCAGTACAATGATATTGTGTAAGCGCTGATACGACGACATTGTTAAAACGCCCTTTTAAATAACGGACAACAGTAATCATCACCATGAGTAATGCACTGCAACAGCTTTTAGAAATCCTAT
>JASLVT010000129.1 GCA_030741175.1 Porticoccaceae bacterium | reverse complement strand
ATTTGAGTTTTTCTCTTTGCTAAGAGACTATCGGGATGTAGTTACAATAAAAAAAGCCAAGCTCTAACGGGATTTTAGACGCTGGGATACACAAGTAATCTATTTTTGGGGAAGTTAATTATGTATAGGAATAATAAGCTTAGCATGGCTATATCAGTAGCTATGGGAGTATCTTTTGCGGGAGCCGCAAACGCTGCGCTCGAGGAAGTTATCGTTACCGCGACCAAACGCGCTGAAAATATGCAAGATGTACCGATTGCGATTTCCGCGCTTGGCGGCGATTCATTGAAAGAGCTCAATGTCCAGACTTTTGACGAATATGTGCAGTATCTGCCCAATGTGGTAACTGCAGGTATTGCGCCTGGCTCTCGCGAGGTTTACATTCGTGGTTCCGCCTCTGAGCAGTCCTCGAATACTGTATCATCGGCACAGGGCTCTGCTCCTGCAGTTGCACTCTACCTCGATGAAATGCCGGTTTCTTTCGGTGCACGTAACCTTGACTTATATGCCGCTGATCTTCAGCGTGTAGAGGTTCTGGCTGGTCCTCAGGGTACATTGTTTGGTGCCAGCTCGCAGTCGGGTACAGTGCGATTGATTACCAACAAGCCTGTGATCGGCGAATTTGAAGGTAGAGTTGACCTTGGTATAAGCACGACGTCTGGTGGTGCAGATAGCAATAAAGTGGAAGCAATGATTAATCTTCCTCTAAGCGAAAGTGTTGCATTGAGAATGGTTGGGTATAACGATAACCAAGGCGGTTATATCGATAATGTTGCTGGTACCTTTACCCCAAGCGGTCCTGTCATTGATAGAAATCAGTTGAGTGGATACGGTACGCGCTTTGACAAACGCCCTAATACCACCACTGAGTCTGCTAATAATACTTCTTTGGTTGAAGAGGACTGGAATGATGCTTCATACAGCGGCTTCCGCGTTGGTCTTGCAGCAGATATTAATGAAGACTGGAGTGTATTAGTTCAGCACACCTCGCAAGAGTTGGACGTTGACGGCTCTTTCTTGATTGACTCTCGGTTGGGCGACGACAAGTCTCAGAAATATGCGCCAGAGCGCACTCAGGATGACTTCGGTTTAACCACGTGGACACTTGAAGGTCGGGTTGCAAACTTGGATGTGGTATACACCGGTGGTTATCTCGATCGCGACGTTGATTCTCTAATCGACTATACCCACTACAATAATGGTGGTGGTTATATTACTTACTACCTCTGTAGTGGTAGTGCGGCAGGTGCGAGTGCTGATGTGAAACAAGATGCAAACAGCTGTTTTGATCCCACTAAAATGTATCGCGACAATACCAATAACGAGCGTACCACCCATGAATTCCGCGTGAGCACTGATGCTGATAATCGCGTTAGACTGTTGGGTGGTGTCTATATCAATGACGTAGAGACAACAACTATTGGTGAGTTCCAGTATATGTCAACGGGTGATGCTTTCACCGAATTTAATCGTCTCAACTATAGCAATCCTGATTACCCAGCTTATGGGGTCGGTAATGTTACGTTGGATATCGCTGGCACCACAGCTGGCGCTACTCCTCGAGGACCGGAGACAACATTTTTTAATGACTTCACTCGAGATGAGGAAGAAATCGCATTTTTTGGTGAGATTGCTTTTGATATCAATGACAGGCTGACTGCTTCATTAAGTGCTCGTCGCTATGAGCTTGATACCCAGTTGCAGGGTGCGTCAAACTTTTCATTTGGCTGTCGATGGAATGGCGCCGGAACAGCTGCTCCAGCAACGGCCACAGCAGCCGATGCCACCACTGATGCCTGTGATAGCAATGTCTATTCTAATGACGTGACTGCGCGCTTCCTTACGATTGGTGAGTACAATGCTACCGGCGATGATGCCGTAATTGAAAATGCTACGAATCCTGCCGGTGGTAAAGATATGTTCCGCGGTGGCGGTAGCAACGCGGCTACTCTGCAGGCGATTAAGGATGGAAGGCTCGATGTTAGTGATATCAATCAAGATGGATCGACCACAGAAAAAGACACCATTATTAAAGTGTCATTGGACTATCAATTAACCGATGACGTGATGATTTATGGTGTTTATTCTGAAGGTTATCGTCCGGCCACTCAAAACCGTAATGTTGGTCAATTGGCATCAAGACAGGAGGGTGTGTACGAAGGATACGTAGTGCCAGCGGTTGCCGTAACCGATACATTGGAGAACATTGAGTTTGGTATGAAAGGTACTTTCCTCGATGGTACGTTGCGTTTAAATGCAACCTACTATCAGGCTGATATTGAGAATCTTCAGGTATCTCGTTTTGACCCCTCTAATGTTGCTTTCTTGGTATTTATGGAGAATGTGGGTGATGCTGAGTCCTCCGGTATCGATGCTGATTTCCAGTGGGCGGCTACAGACCAGTTAACTATTTCTGGCGCATTTAGTATTTTAGATACTGAGATCACTCGAGTGAATGACCAGTTGCAGGGCGTTGCAGTGCCGGTTGGCTCTGATCTGCCGTTGGCTTCAGACTTCTCTGGTAACCTAAGAGCTCGTTATGACTTTACCATGGACAGCATTGGCGCAGATGCATTTGTCTCTGCCTCCTTGACTTACCGTGGCGAGAACTTGGCTGGTGTTGTAGGTAGTGCAGCATTTATGGATGATACCGGCATGCTCGCCTATGGTGCCAAGTCTGGTATTAAGCTTGAAAATGAAGGTGGTGTTTTTGGATCCGTGAATGATTCAACTGGCGCATTACCGGCCAATAGTCGTTTCATTAATGAAGCCGCGACTACGTTAAATGCTAGTATGGGATTGTCGAAGGATAACTGGAATGCAGAGTTCTTTATCAATAACATTACCAGCGAGGAAGGTGCGATGACGGAGACTGCCGGTAAGTTTACGCCAGAGCAGAGCATTATGCGTCCACGTACTATGGGTTTACGCTTCTCTTATGACTTTGAATAAGCGTTAGCTATTGTTAGACTCTATGGGGCGAACTTCGGTTCGCCCTATTTTTTAATGCCGAGAAAATACTATGTCCCAACAACCCCTCCCGATAGCAGCAGATGTTGATCAGGCTCAGAGACTGCTCACGGCAGGAAAGTTAGAGGATGCGCAAAAGCTTATCGAGGCTGTGCTTAGGCAGACGCCTGATGACTCTGATGCCCAATATACCTTTGCCGTGATTCAGCGCTTAAACGGATGTCACACCGAGGCATTGGAACTGTTGGACAAGGTGTTGCAGCAACAGCCGAAATTGGCACGAGCTTATCAAGAGCGCGCACTTAATGAGTTATCACTCAATAATCCAATGCCTGCGGGAAAGGCGTTAGAGCAAGCTGTAGCCCTAGACCCAGCATTGTTAAAAAGCTGGCAGCTATTAGTCCCACTGTACAAAGCTAGAGGGAGCAGTAAGGTTATTGAGGCACAGCAACAGGTTGATTTTCTAAAAACCCTTCCTCATGAGCTTTTGACTGCCATTAGTTTTATGGCCGCCGATCGTTTACTTGAGGCAGAGAGGGTGTGTCGCGGTTTTTTAAAACAGCATAAAACCCATATCGAAGGTATGCGATTGTTGGCTGAGATCGCCACGCGCAACAATATTCTTGATGATGCCGAATTTCTGCTTGAGAGCCTTGTAGAGTTCGCGCCAGATCATATTGAAGGCAATATCCAGTACGCAACTGTATTGTTGCGTCGGCAGCGTTTTCATCGCGCCTATGATCAGGCTAAAAAAGTATTTGATGATTATCCTCAAGCTAGGGCTCGAACACAGCAAGTTTATGCTTCTGCCTGTTTTGGTGTGGGTAAAAATGATGAAGCGATTAACCAGTATCTGAAAATGATTGAAGCTACCCCCGATGATCCAAGATTATTGATCTCTTTGGGGCATATTCATAATACCCAGGGTGATCCGGATAAGGCCGCCGAGGCATTTAAACAAGCCTATGAGATTAGTCCTCATTTTGGTGATGCCTACTGGAGCCTCGCCAATACTAAGTCCTACAAGTTTGATGATCAGCAGATCAGCGCTATGCAGACTGCTGAAGCAGCTACAGAGATACCTTTAATCGATCAGATTCAAATTAATTTTGCCTTGGGTAAAGCTTTTGAGGATCGTCGCGATCATCAGAGTGCTTTTGAGCATTATAATAAGGGTAATGCACTTAAGAAGTCGACTAGCGATTATGGGGCGGAGCAGTTGCGTCGACGTATCGATTCGCAAATATCAGTCTGTACCGCTGAATTTTTTCAGTCCAAGCAGGGGCTAGGTAACCCCTCAGCAGACCCTATCTTTATTGTGGGATTGCCGCGCTCTGGCTCAACCCTGTTAGAGCAGATTTTGGCATCGCACTCGCAGGTGGACGGCACCATGGAGTTGCATAATATTCTTGATCTCGCCAAGCGTTTGCGGGGGCGATCGGATGATATGAATGATGAACCGAGATACCCACGGATAATAACTGAACTAGAGGACAGTTATTTCGAGCGCTTTGGCACGCAGTTTATGCAGGATACTCAGGTTTATAGAGGTTCTGCGCCATTCTTTATCGATAAAATGCCCAATAACTTTTTCCATATTGGCCTGATCAAATTAATTTTGCCCAATGCCAAAGTGATTGATGCAAGACGTCACCCGATGGCCTGTTGCTTTAGTGGCTTCAAGCAGCTATTTGGTGAGGGGCAGGAATTTTCCTATGGCTTGGAGGACATCGGCAATTACTACCGCCAGTATGTCCGCCTGATGGATCACTGGGACAAGGTGCTACCTGGTTTTGTGTTGCGGGTTCAGCATGAGGATGTAGTAGAGGATTTGGAAACCCAGGTGCG
>JASLVT010000128.1 GCA_030741175.1 Porticoccaceae bacterium | reverse complement strand
AGCAACTTGCGGAACATCTCTACACCGGTACAAGTAGTCTTGGCTGTTTCTGATATACCAACCACTTCAATCTCTTCACCCACTTTAATCACACCGCGCTCTACTCGGCCTGTCACTACTGTTCCGCGACCCGCAATTGAGAATACATCTTCAATTGGCATCAGGAACGGCTGATCAACCGCACGCACTGGCTCTGGGATATAGGTATCCAACGCTTCTACCAATTTCTTAACAGCGGTAGTACCTAGCTCGTTGTCGTCTTTTCCTTCCAACGCCATCAGCGCCGACCCAACAACGATTGGAGTGTCATCTCCTGGGAACTCGTAAAGATCAAGCAACTCGCGCAGCTCCATCTCTACCAGCTCTAGCATTTCTGTGTACTCTTCTGAACCAACGCCGCCACAGTCTTCTGCAAGCAGGTCTGCTTTGTTCAAAAATACTAGTACATATGGGACACCAACCTGACGTGACAGCAAGATGTGCTCACGTGTCTGTGGCATCGGGCCATCTGTCGCACCACAAACGAGGATAGCCCCGTCCATCTGCGCCGCACCGGTAATCATGTTCTTTACATAATCCGCGTGACCTGGGCAGTCTACGTGCGCGTAGTGACGCGTCGGTGAATCATATTCTACGTGCGCCGTGGAAATGGTAATTCCGCGCTCACGCTCTTCCGGTGCGTTGTCAATCTGGTCGAAGGCTTTCATTTCACCACCGTACACTTCTGCACACACTCGGGTCATCGCAGCCGTCAATGTCGTTTTACCATGGTCAACGTGACCAATGGTGCCTACGTTCACGTGCGGCTTACTTCTTTCAAACTTTTCTTTTGCCATCTCAGCATCTCCTCAGCAGGCGTTTTTCTTTACATTCTTAATTTAGATCGCGCTGATATTCTGTTTTGCTAAGGTCAGCACGCAAGGGACGCCATCTTATACTGCGTTTGCGCAGAGTCAACGGCATTTACATCGAAAATTGCTTTTTTTTGCGGTTTTTTCACGATTTTCTTGGTAAATCTCTTCGTTTTTACCTGAAACGCCCATTATCTTGCTTAGTTTGTAAAAAAAGCGTCTATTTCAGCGTATTTTTACTCTGAAGTAGACGCATTATCCTGTATACTCGCGCGCGTTTTTAATCCCTCGTATTGGGGATCGCCAGATTACAGTGAAAGCTGAACTTTACAACCGAATATAAACGAGTAGACCAATGACAGATTTATCTCATTACAGAAATATTGGTATCTTCGCCCACGTTGATGCGGGCAAGACCACCACCACCGAACGAATTCTTAAGCTTACTGGTAAGATCCATAAAACTGGTGAGGTACATGATGGTGCCGCGACAACTGACTTTATGGAGCAGGAACAGGAGCGTGGAATTACCATTCAGTCTGCAGCGACAACCTGTTACTGGCGAGATCATCGCTTTAATATCATTGATACCCCAGGGCACGTTGACTTCACTGTTGAAGTTTATCGCTCACTTAAAGTACTAGATGGCGGTGTGGGTGTTTTCTGTGGTTCCGGCGGTGTTGAGCCACAGTCAGAAACTAACTGGCGTTACGCCAATGAATCTGAAGTTGCGCGAATCATCTTCGTAAACAAGCTTGACCGTATGGGCGCGGACTTTTTACGCGTGGTAGATCAGGTAAAAAATGTTCTCGGTGCTAACCCATTGGTCATGTGTCTTCCAATCGGTATTGAAGATGATTTCAAGGGCTTGGTCGATCTGCTAGAACGCAAAGCTTATGTGTGGGACGACTCCGGTCAACCTGAAAACTATGAGGTGGTCGACATCCCCGCGGATATGGCGGATCAAGTCGAGGAATACCGTATGCAGATGATTGAGACTGCGTTGGAGCAGGACGACGATCTGTTGATGGCTTACATGGAGGGTGAAGAGCCCTCGATTGAGGATGTTAAACGCTGCATCCGCAAAGGCACTATCGCGTTGGATTTTTTCCCGACTTACTGCGGTTCAGCCTTCAAGAACAAAGGCGTACAGATGGTTTTGGATGCTGTTGTCGATTACTTGCCCTGCCCCACTGATGTTAAGCCCCAGCCTCTGACCGATGAAAAGGGAGAGGAAACTGGCGAGTTTGCGATTGTTGATACCAATGAAACTCTTAAGGCGCTAGCTTTTAAGATTATGGATGACCGCTTCGGTGCCCTGACCTTTGTGCGCATATACTCTGGCGTATTGGAAAAAGGCACAACTATCCTCAACGCATTTACAGGTAAAACCGAGCGTATCGGCCGTATGGTGGAAATGCACGCTGATGATCGCAACGAGATCGACCGCGCTCAGGCCGGCGATATTATTGCCATTGTGGGTATGAAAAATGTGCAAACAGGTCATACGCTCTGCGATGTTAAACATCCTGTGACGCTTGAACCAATGATTTTCCCTGAACCTGTAATCTCGATTGCTGTTAAGCCTAAGGACAAAGGCGGCTCCGAGAAGATGGGCGTCGCCATCGGCAAGATGATTGCAGAAGATCCCTCTTTCCGTGTTGAGACTGATGAGGATTCTGGCGAAACTATTCTTAAAGGGATGGGTGAGCTACACCTCGATATCAAAGTCGATATCCTCAACCGCACCTACGGTGTTGATCTGATTGTTGGGCAGCCGCAGGTAGCTTATCGTGAAACTATCACTATGCCGATTGAAGATAGCTACACACACAAGAAGCAGTCTGGTGGTTCTGGTCAGTTCGGTAAAATTGACTACCGCATCAAACCTGGTGAGCCCGGCTCGGGCTTTAGTTTCTCCTCCACTGTTGTGGGCGGTAATGTACCAAAGGAATTCTTCCCAGCCATTGAGAAAGGTTTCGCTACCATGATGGAAGAGGGCCCACTCGCTGGATACCCCGTTCTGGATGTGGACATTGAGTTGTATGACGGTGGCTTCCACGCGGTTGACTCCTCTGCTGTTGCATTTGAAATTGCCGCTAAAGGTGCTTTCCGCCAGTCTATGCCAAAAGCAGGTCCTCAGATCATCGAACCTATTATGAAAGTTGACGTGTTTACACCTGAAGATCATGTGGGCGATGTTATCGGTGACTTGAACCGTCGTCGTGGCATGATCAAAGATCAGGAAGCTGGTGTGACTGGTGTGCGAATTAAAGCTGATGTCCCACTATCAGAAATGTTTGGTTATATCGGACATCTGCGCACGATGACTTCTGGCCGCGGTCAGTTCTCAATGGAGTTCGCTCATTATTTACCTTGCCCTCAGAATATCGCAAACGATGTTATTGAAGCGGCCAAGGAACTTAAAGAAGCCAAGTAAAACGCTTCTGATGTTAAACAAAAACCCCGATAGCATTCGCTATCGGGGTTTTTTTATTGGTTATCTTTTAACGATCCATCGACCATCATCTCAGCTGATTGATACTAGCTCATATTTTTTGCCATGACTGCTTCAGTGATGTTGCGTGGCGCTTCAGCATACTTTTCAAACTCCATAGTGAAAGTTGCACGGCCTTGTGTGGCAGAGCGCAGGTCTGTTGCATAGCCAAACATTTCAGCCAGTGGCACCTCGGCATCCACTACTTTGCCCATGGGGCTATCAGTCATACCAGAAATCATACCGCGACGTCGATTTAAGTCCCCTACGACATCACCCATATTTTCTTCAGGAGTAACCACCTCGACTTTCATCATCGGCTCTAGCAAGATCGCACCACCTGAGTCCTTCAGTTGTCGTGTAGCCAACGAACCAGCTATTTTAAACGCCATCTCCGAAGAGTCGACATCATGGAACGAGCCGTCATACAGTGTCGCTTTAATACCGAGCAGGGGATAACCAGCCAAAATACCATTTTGCATTTGCTCTTCAATACCTTTGGCAACGGCGGGAATATATTCTTTAGGCACTGCGCCACCAACAATTTCATTGACGAACTCAAGACCTTCGGCACCAGAATCTTCAGCGGGCTCAAATTTTACCCACACATGGCCATACTGACCTCGACCGCCTGACTGACGCACAAACTTGCCCTCAATCTCGCACGCGTTCTGGATGGTTTCACGATAGGCCACTTGCGGCTTACCTATATTAGCCTCTACATCAAACTCTCGACGCATCCGATCGACCAAGATGTCCAGATGTAACTCGCCCATACCAGAGATAATGGTCTGACCGCTTTCTTCATCTGTCTTGACTCGAAAAGAGGGATCTTCTTGCGCTAGCTTGCCCAGTGCAACACCCATTTTTTCTTGGTCGGCTTGGGATCTTGGTTCTACCGCTACCGAGATAACCGGCTCTGGGAACTCCATGCGCTCAAGCACAATCTTATCACTCTCAGCACAGAGGGTATCACCGGTGGTAGTATCTTTAAGGCCAATGGCGGCAGCAATATCACCGGCCAATACCTGTTTGATTTCTTCACGGCTATTAGAGTGCATCTGCACCATACGACCAACCCGCTCACGCTTTTGCTTAACCGAGTTATAAACGGCGGTGCCGCTCTCTAATGTACCCGAGTAAACACGCATAAAGGTCAATGTACCAACAAAGGGATCGGTGGCAATTTTAAAGGCCAAAGCAGCAAAAGGTGCATTGTCGTCGGCGCCGCGACTTGCTCTATCTCCATTGTCCAAATCGCCCTCAATGGCTTTGACTTCGGTGGGCGATGGCAAATATTCAACCACAGCATCAAGCATTGCCTGAACACCTTTATTTTTAAACGCCGAACCACCCAAGACTGGCACGATCTCATTGGCTAAGGTGCGGATACGCAGGCCTAGCTTAATCTCTTCTTCGGTTAAATGTTCGGTCTCGAGATATTTCTCCATTAATTCTTCGTTGGCCTCGGCAGCAGACTCCACCAAATGTTCATGCATC
>JASLVT010000127.1 GCA_030741175.1 Porticoccaceae bacterium | reverse complement strand
CAACCCAATCAACTTCCGTCAACCATTAAAAAGCCCTCAGAATTAAATTCAGAGGGCTTTGTGACAAAAGGCGATCAAGCTGATCGCCGTTCTAATCCTCGGCTTTGGCCTTTGGAGCTGCTTTGGCTTTAGCTTTAGGTGCTGCCTTAGCCTTGGCTTTAGGTGCTGCCTTAGCCTTGGCTTTAGGTGCTGCTTTAGCTTTAGGTGCTGCTTTGGCTTTAGCTTTGGGTGCCGCCTTGGCTTTTGCTTTTGGCGCCGCCTTGGCTTTTGCTTTTGGTGCCGCCTTGGCCTTGGGTGCTGCTTTCGCTTTAGCCTTGGCTTTCGGTTTGGCTTCAGCAGGGACTTCCTCTACTGCTTCGGCCGCAGGTGCCGCTTCAGCTGGTGCTTCCTCTACTGCTTCGGCCGCAGGTGCCTCTTCAGCAGGGGCTTCCTCTACTGCTTCGGCCGCAGGTGCTTCTTCAGCTGGGGCCTCTTCAACTGGGGCCTCTTCCACTGGAGCCTCTTCAACTGGAGCCTCTTCAACTGGGGCCTCTTCAGCTGGTGCTTCCTCAGTAGCTGCCTCTTCAGCCACCGCTGCTACCTCAGCGACATCTTCTACTGGCGGCTCCTCCACTGCAACGGGCGGCATTGCTGCTTTGATCAAGCCCTCAGTGACAAGAATGCGAACTTTTTCATCGGCATTAACCCAGTTTTTGTTAGCATCTTTTACCGCATAGCGGCCAGATGCTTTTTGATAAACAATGTATTCTTTAGTTCTTTTTATAACTTTCATCGCTCCTACCTCTCCTAATGATTACTCGTTTGAGTTTGTAATTTACCATTGTATACAGCAGTGATGGACTAGCCTAATTGCTCCACCACATCATCCGGAATCTCTGCATTAGTGTAAACGTTTTGCACATCATCCAAATCCTCCAAGCCGTCAATCATCGCTAACAGCTTCTCCGCGCCGGCGAGATCCAGTGGCACAGATATATCAGCTACCATCGCTATCTCCGCATGAGCGGGCTCAAAACCTGCGGCAACTAGGGCATCTTTGACATTCAGAAAGTCGCCAAAGCTTGTTACTACATCTACTGAGCCATCGTCATGGGATATTATATCCTCAGCCCCAGCCTCCAGTGCGGCCTCCATCAGTGCATCTTCATCGACTCCTGAAAAATAGTTTATCTGACCAATTCGGTTGAATAGGTAGGCAACAGATCCATCGGTACCGAGGTTACCGCCGCGCTTGGTGAATGCATGACGCACATCACCGGCAGTGCGGTTGCGATTATCGGTCATACATTCAACCAAAATCGCCACACCCCCTGGGGCATAACCCTCATAGGTGATCTCGTCGTAGTTCTCGCCCTCACCCGCACCAGCGCCCCGCGCAATCGCTTTTTCAACAGTATCGCGCTTCATATTGGCACCCAGAGCTTTGTCCACGGCAGCTCTGAGGCGCGGATTATCATCTGGGTTAGGACCACCGGCTTTGGCTGCAACTACCAACTCACGTATTAGCTTGGTGAAAATCTTGCCGCGCTTGGCATCCTGCGCCGCTTTCCGGTGCTTAATATTGGCCCACTTACTATGACCTGCCATCAGAACCCTCCCTTAACAAGCTATACACTAACTTGAGGACTAATTTTCTTTCACTCGCAGCTTAATGTTTAAGTCGCGCAGCTGAGTCGCCTCAACAGTACCCGGGGCATCAGTTAACAAACAAGCCGCGGACTGGGTTTTGGGGAAAGCAATAACATCACGGATACTCTCGGCACCAACCATCAGCATTATCAGACGATCTAAGCCGAAGGCAAGACCACCATGAGGTGGAGCACCGTGCTTCAAGGCATCCAACAAGAAGCCAAACTTTTCTCGCTGTTCATTTTCGTCAATCCCCAGCACCTCAAATACAACTTCTTGCATAGACTGATCATGAATACGGATTGATCCTCCGCCCAACTCACAGCCATTAAGCACCATATCATAGGCCCGAGACAGTGCACTGGCTGGATCAGCTTTTAACTCAGCCGCTGAGCAAGATGGTGCAGTAAAGGGGTGATGAAGTGGCGTCAGCGCACCGGTGTCCGTGGTTTCAAACATGGGGAAATCGACTACCCACATTGGCGCCCAATCGCAGGTATAGAGATTGAGATCCTCTCCCAGTTTGCAACGCAGAGCACCCAATGCCTCACAGACAATATTGGTCTTGTCCGCGCCGAAAAATACAATATCGCCATTTTTAGCCTCGAGGCGCTGCATAATATTCATGGTCACATCATCACCAAGAAACTTAATAATTGGCGACTGCAATCCATCTATACCATTCTCTATGGCATTGACCTTAATCCACGCCAGACCTTTGGCACCATAAATACCAACAAACTTGGTGTAATCATCAATCTGCTTACGCGAAATATCGGCTCCACCCTCTACTTTGAGCGCCGTCACACGGCAATTCGGATCATTGGCGGGACCAGCAAACACTTTAAACTCAATGTCTTTTAGCAAGTCTTTGATTTCAACCAGCTCAAGTGGAATGCGTAAATCAGGCTTATCGGAACCGTACTTATGCATAGCATCGGCGTAGGTCATACGCGGAAATGTATCGAATTGGACATCCAGATGCTCAGAGAAAATACCGCGGATCATCGTCTCAGTAATTGACATAATGTCCTCCTCATCGATGAACGAGGCCTCTATGTCGATTTGGGTAAACTCTGGCTGACGATCAGCCCGCAAATCCTCATCGCGGAAACATTTAGCTATCTGGTAGTAGCGATCAAACCCAGCCACCATAAGTAACTGCTTAAACAGCTGCGGCGACTGAGGCATGGCAAAGAATTGCCCCGGATGAGTGCGCGATGGAATCAAATAGTCTCTAGCCCCTTCCGGCGTAGCTCTGGTCATAATAGGCGTTTCAATATCTAGAAAACCATTATCAACCAAATAATTACGGATGGAGGACGTAATCTTAGAACGGAACCTCAAACTAGTCTGCATCTCATTGCGACGCAAATCCATATATCGATGTTTTAAGCGCACATCCTCACCAACTGTGACATGCTCATCTAACTGAAATGGTGGCGTCTCCGCCGCATTTAAAATCTCGAGATGACTTCCGTAAACTTCGATTTCACCGGTCGCCATATTAGGATTTACTGTGGCCTCGCTACGCGCTCGGACTTTACCCGTGACTTTGAGAACATATTCCGAGCGAACTTTATCCGCCTGCGTAAAAAAATCCCCCGCATCGGGATCGAAAACCACCTGAACAATGCCCTCACGATCACGGAGGTCTAGGAAGATAACACCTCCATGATCACGACGACGGTCGACCCAGCCACAAAGGGTAATCTCTTGGTCAATTTGAGCACTTCTAACTTGTCCACAATAGGTTGTTCGATACATCAGTAATTAATTCCCAGAATCATCAAATGCCGAGTCTATTCGGCCTCTTATCGTTTTACTCTGCCGTTGAAGCTGTGCTATCAGCAGAGTCTTTTTTGTCCTTAAGGTTCTTCTTGCCACCGCTCTTAAAATCAGTTTCGTACCAGCCGCTACCACTCAGCCGAAACCCAGCAGCAGAGATCAATTTACTCAATGCTGGCTGCTGACAGGCGGGACAATCAGTCAACGCGTCGTCGGTCATTTTCTGCAGAGCCTCTAGTTGATGCCCGCAGGCACCACAGCGATATTCATAAATCGGCATGTACAGCTATCCTTTTAACCTTCGACTGACTTTTAAAACGCCGCGCATTATACATTAGGCAACGCGTCTGGCGAATGGTTAATCAGGTCTGTTTGCCCAATGTAACAGTGAAAAATAACAAATAAGCCCGTGTTTACATGGCACAACCACAGATAAGCAACTATAACTATGATCGAGGCTCCGCTGAGGCTGTCTTCACCGACGCTAAGCTGGGTTTAACCGGATTATCACTCCACATCACAAAGGACGAGACAATGGCAGTAACGAAAGGGACTTCTACAAGGACAGCATCACTCAAGACAACTCAATCCGCGAAGAACAAGGGTTCTAAGTCTTACACAGGCAACGCCAAACCCAAAAAGCCTGCCAAAAAGAGAAACGCCCTGAATAAAACAACTGCGAAAACAACAAAAGCACCCAAAACTGAAGATAGGGCGAAACGCAAACTCAGCGCCATTAATCAGCGTTACAATAAGAGTGAAATCATCAACGAGCTCGCAGTAAATACCGGCTTGAACCGAAAACAGGTCGATTCTGTTTTAAGTGAGTTATCGATTTTGATCTCGCGTCATATTAAAAAACGCGCCGCAGGCGAGTTTGTATTAGCTGGTCTCATCAAAATAACCACATCAAAACGCCCCGCTAAAAAGGCACACCGAGCCGTAAACCCATTCACTGGCGAGATGATTACGTTTGCAGCAAAACCAGCACGAACAGCAGTGAAAGTTCACCCCCTTAAAGGGCTTGTCGATATGGCTCAGTAAATCAAAACTCAGTCATCTCGCGAGCTATCAATTAATAGTTGTGCAACAGCAGGCTGTTGTCGCACTTTGCTCAAAGTGCTGGTCAGTGCATCGATGCTGTAGGAGGATGCTGGATTGGCTCCCCAGACTGGGCCCGGCCAAGCCAGATCCTCAACGTATCGCGCTACGTGGTGCATATGTAACTGAGAGACCATGTTGCCAATGGTGGCAATATTGAGTTTATCTGGCGCAAACAGTACCTGCATGGCACTCGCCAGTACACAGGACTCGTGCAGGAGTTGCTGACGGTCATCCTTATTGAGCTGATAGACCTCCGTCATACCAACTCGTCTTGGCACTAAAATAACCCAAGGGTAGTTAACGTCATTAAGCAACAACAGCCGACACAAAGGAAAATCGCCAATAAATTC
>JASLVT010000126.1 GCA_030741175.1 Porticoccaceae bacterium | reverse complement strand
CCGATCTCGATCCCATGGTTGAAATTGCCGCTAAAGCTGAAAATGTCGGTGATACAACTCTCTCTACAACCCTTGTTAATGGTGACGTTCGCGTCTCTACCGTCGAGCATCTATTGTCTGCACTAGCGGGCTTGGGTATCGATAATGTGCTAGTCGACGTATCAGCGCCAGAAATTCCCATTATGGATGGCAGTGCCGGCCCCTTTGTATTTTTGCTACAGTCAGCGGGAATTCAAGAGCAGGAGGCAGCAAAGAAATTCATCCGTATCAGGCGCCCAGTGACTATCAAGGTAGATGATAAGGTCGCCACATTTAGGCCTTTTGAAGGTTTTAAAGTGAATTTTGCTATTGACTTTGATCATCCAGTGTTCAAACATCAAGCTTTGAATGCTAGTATCGATTTTTCGAGCACTTCTTTTGTGCGGGAGGTCAGCAGAGCCAGAACCTTTGGTTTTATGCACGAATTTGAATATCTTCGCTCCAAGGGTCTTGCGCGGGGTGGAAGTATAGAAAATGCTATCGTGGTCGATGAATTTGATATAATTAATGAAGATGGTTTGCGTTATGACGATGAATTCGTCAAACACAAGATACTTGATGCCATTGGTGACCTTTATCTGCTAGGTAACAGTTTGATAGGGGAGTACGATGCCTACAAATCGGGGCATGGCTTAAACAATGCGTCATTACGTGCATTAATTGCCGATACTGATGCTTGGGAAGTGGTAACTTTTGTGGATAATCCGGAGGATGTGCCGATATCGTACATGCAGCCGAATTAACATGATTAGTAAAGTAATAGTGAGATAAGGCATTATTCGCCAGTGAAAATTATTCTTATCAGCAGTCGCGCCGACAAGGTGAGAACCATTAGCCTGAATAGCTGGGCGAGGGGCTTACTGTCAGTTTTGTTACTGGGCATACCAGTGGCTGCAGGTACTATGCTCGGGGTAAAAATCGCTGATGGTCGCTGGGAACTCCTGTTTGACAATAGCATAGGTGAAATGCAGCACCAGCTGGTGGTACAACAGAGTCATGTTGATGCCGGCCGAGAGCAGTTGGATACTTCATTGGCTGCGATGACCGGCAAGCTTGCACAGATGCGTTCACGACTGGTGCGTCTTGATGCTTTAGGCGAACAACTCACTCAATTAGCTAGCCTTGAAGACGGTGAATTCGATTTCTCGGCGACACCTGGCCTTGGTGGCCCCGATACCTCCTTGGTGACTGAAGTGGCTAACTCGGTTGATATCCAACAGCAGTTATCAACCATGTTTGCGCGACTTGATAGTTCTCTGGATAGCCGTGAATCACAGTTACATGTACTGCAGTCTATGCTGTCTGAGAATAAGTTGAAAAGCGAGCGTATGGTAGCAGGTCGTCCGGTCACTAAAGGGTGGATGTCCTCAGAGTATGGCATGCGCTCTGACCCTTTCCATGGTAACAAGCGTTGGCACGGTGGTGTTGATTTTGCCGGTAGAAAAGGCTCCGATATTATTGCGGTAGCCTCTGGTGTTGTCACCTTTTCTGGCGAGCGCAGTGGCTATGGTTTGATGGTCGAGCTCAATCACAGCGATGGTTACATCACCCGTTATGCTCATAATTTGAAAAACATTGCCAAGGTGGGTGCTATTGTCAAAAAGGGCGAAGTTATCGCCAAAATGGGTAGTTCCGGTCGTTCTACTGGTCCCCATGTTCATTTTGAAGTCTTCAAAAATGGTCGCACCGTCGACCCTGCTTCTTATATCCGCCGCACCAGTCGCTAAAATAAGTTCCAACGTCTATCCTTGCAGAGATATCACTTATCTCTGATTTATCCTGTTTATTGTCAGTGGAATAACCCAATGTTTGGTAGCATCCTAAAAAAGATATTTGGTAGTAGTAATGATCGCGGTGTGCGCAAAATGCGCAAAATTGTGGCCAAAATTAATGCGTTGGAAGAGGGACTTCAGTCCTACAACGATCAAGATTTACGTGAGCAAACTAACCTACTACGTCAGCGTTTGGCGGCCGGTGAAACGCTGGAGCAGATCTTGCCTGATGCCTTTGCGTTAGTGCGAGAGACCTCTTCCAGAGTATTGGGCATGCGTCATTTCGATGTGCAAATGATTGGTGGTATTACCTTGCATCAAGGCAAGATTGCCGAAATGCGCACGGGTGAGGGAAAGACATTGGTCGCCACATTGGCAGCTTACCTCAATGCACTGCCTGGTACGGGGGTGCATGTAATTACTGTCAATGACTACTTGGCCAAACGTGATGCCCAGTGGATGGCGCCTCTATATCAAGCACTAGGTCTCTCTATAGGTGTCATTCAGTCTTATCAAGGCGCTGAGACAGCTAACTCGTTTAGACTCGATCCGCAGGATCAAGGTGAGTTGAAGCCCTGTTCAAGGCAGGATGCCTATGCGGCTGATATTACCTACGGTACCAATAATGAATTTGGTTTTGATTACCTACGCGACAATATGGCGTTGCGACTAGAGGATAAATCGCAGCGTGGGTTAACCTTTGCCATTGTCGATGAAGTAGATTCGATTCTTATTGATGAGGCTAGAACGCCGCTGATTATTTCTGGCGCAGCGCAGGATAGTTCTGAGCTCTACAAAACAGTAAATAAATTAGCACTGAAATTAGAGGCGCAAGTTGAGACGGAAGGCGAAGAGGCTGAGCCGACCGGCGATTTTATCGTTGATGAGAAAACACGCGGCGTTGAGTTAACGGAAGCGGGGCATAGCAAAGTAGAGGCAATTCTAATTAAAGAGGGTCTGCTTGAAGAGAACGATAGCCTTTACCAAGCGAGCAATCTCGGTCTTCTACACCATGTTCACTCAGCATTGCGTGCCCAAAATCTGTTCCACAAAGATGTAGAGTATATTATTCAACAGGGTCAGGCTGTGCTGATTGATGAGCATACAGGGCGCACAATGCCTGGTCGCCGCCTGTCCGAAGGTTTGCATCAAGCTATTGAAGCCAAGGAAAATCTGACTATTCAACAAGAGAGTCAGACTCTTGCTTCGACTACCTTCCAAAATTATTTCCGAATTTACCAAAAACTGTCGGGAATGACTGGTACTGCTGATACAGAAGCCTATGAGTTGCACCAGATCTATGGTCTGCAAGTGGTGGTAATACCGACCAATGTCGAAGTCAAACGAGTTGATCTCAATGATCTTATCTTCCTAAGTCAGGAGGAGAAATTCGATGCGGTGATTGAGGACATTAAAGAGATCGTGGCCAAAGGTGCGCCAGTTTTGGTGGGTACAGCGTCAGTCGAAACCTCGGAGTTGCTCTCGGGTATGCTTAAAAAAGCTAAGATTGAGCACAATGTTCTAAATGCCAAGCAGCATGAGCGTGAGGCCAATATTATTGTTAATGCTGGGCGTCCCAGCGCTGTCACTATTGCGACTAATATGGCGGGGCGAGGTACGGACATCGTACTTGGCGGTAATCTCGATGCAGAAATTAAGGCGCTTAAGGCAGAGGGTAAGGCTACCGACAAAATTGTCGCTGAGGCGACAGAAGCGTGGGAAAAAAGGCAGGCTACAGTACTTGAGGCGGGCGGTTTGCATATTGTCGCCACAGAGCGCCATGAATCGCGGCGTATTGATAATCAGTTGCGCGGTCGATCGGGTCGTCAGGGTGATCCAGGTGTATCCCGCTTCTATCTATCATTAGAAGACCCGCTAATGCGGCTTTTTGCGTCTGATGGCGTTAAAAATATGATGCGTACACTGGGTATGGAAAAAGGTGAGGCGATTGAACACCGAATGGTGACAAATGCCATTGTTAAAGCACAGCGCAAAGTCGAGGGGCGCAATTTTGATATCCGCAAACATTTGCTGGAATATGACGATGTGGCAAATGATCAACGCCAAGTGATCTATCAACAGCGCAACGAACTATTGGAAGATGATGATATTTCCGAGGTTATAACGAATGTGCGAGAGGATGTCGCTGATCAATGTATTAGCAACTATGTGCCGCCCCAAAGTTTGGAGGAACAATGGGATATCGAGGGTCTGGAAAAGGCGTTAGCGACCGAATTCACCACGCCATTACCGGTTCAACGCTGGTTAGATGAAGATAACCGTCTCGACGAAGTCACTCTTAGAGAAAAGATTACTGAGGCGCTGCAATCAGCCTATGATAGTCGTTATGCTCATGTCGGTGAGCAGATGCGTGAGGTTGAGCGACAAATTATGCTGCAAGTGCTAGATAATCTGTGGAAAGATCATCTTGCCAGTATGGATCAATTGCGTCAGGGGATTGGCTTGCGTGCTTATGCCCAGAAAAATCCCAAGCAGGAGTATAAGCGTGAGTCATTTGCTCTGTTTGAGGACCTACTGGACAATATCAAATATGAGACTATACGTTACTTAAGCCATATTGAAGTGGCTACGCAAGAGGATATGCAGCGTTTAGAGCAACAGCGCCGTGCCGAGCAATCCAAACGCCAGTATCAGCATGCCGCAGCGGCGGGTATGGAGAAAGAGGCTAAGTCAGGGTCTGAAGCCGGTCAGCAGCCGATCCAGCGCACTGGCCCAAAAGTGGGACGTAATGATGCTTGTCCTTGTGGGTCGGGTAAAAAATATAAACAATGTCATGGAAAAATTCAGTAATGGCAACAGGTAGTGGGCAGTTTCCAACAATGCATGCAGTGTCCGGCTTTAAGCTGGGGACCACTAGCGCCGGTATAAAAACTGCAGGGCGTCCAGATTTGGTGGTGATGGAAATGGTCGCTGGAAGTACAGTTGCTGGATTGTTCACGCAAAATTCTTTTTGTGCTGCGCCGGTTATTTTATCTAAGCAGCACCTTGCCAACACTAGTCCACAGTATTTTTTAACCAATACCGGCAATGCTAATGCAGGTA
>JASLVT010000125.1 GCA_030741175.1 Porticoccaceae bacterium | reverse complement strand
CTGCCATCGATATCCAACACCGGACGTTTAATCATCGCCGGATGTTCAAGCAAAAGGGCGGTGACATTGTCTCGATTAGTTGTCGCCTGTACCTCGCTGTCCAATTTACGCCATGTGGTACCTCGGCGATTAAGGACAGTTTCCCAGTCTGTTTGCGCTATCCAATTGTCGATGGTGCCAGCCTCGATACCTTGAACTCGAACATCGTGAAAGCAATAGTCTATATTGTGCTCAGCTAGCCATTGGCGGGCTTTTTTAATGGTGTCGCAGTTTTTGATGCCGAATAAAGTAATCATGGTGATCCTTCCTTGAAAGAAAGCCGTTAAGCATAACAAAACCATCAGGGCTTGTGGGCTTTAAACGGATGTTTTCGGTTGGGGTAGCAGGTTGTGCAGATATCACAAACACGTCCATCGCAGCCGCGAGCAGTACAGTATTCGCGGCCATAGAAAATAATCTGTAAATGCAACTTGTTCCACTCTTGTTGGGGAAATAGCTTCTTGAGGTCTCTTTCTGTCTGCACCACATTTTTGCCTTTGGTCAATCCCCATCGCTGCGCCAAACGGTGGATATGGGTGTCCACAGGAAACGCGGGATGCCCAAACCCCTGAGACATAACCACGCTGGCCGTCTTATGACCCACTCCGGGCAGAGACTCTAGTGCGGCCATATCTTCAGGTACTTCGCCATTGTAATCGCGCACCAGTATGCTCGAGAGCGTTGATATGGCTTTAGATTTTTGCGGTGCTAGACCGCAGGGGCGCACAATTTGGTAGATTGTGTCCAATGGTACATCTTGCATATCGAAGGGGTTATTCGCTTCGGCGAATAAGGTTGGCGTGACTTTATTGACACGCTCATCGGTGCATTGGGCACTGAGCAAGACAGCGACGAGCAATTCAAAAATATTACTGTGGTCGAGAGGCACTGGCGTCTCAGGGTAGAGCTGATTTAATCGATGCAAAATAAATTCGGCACGCTCTTTTTTTAACATTAGTGATTTAAGCTCTCAACATATTGTTTAATGCGCTGCGCAGCCTCTACACATTGGTCAAGTTCCGCCACTAGCGCCATGCGCACGCGATTTTGCCCGGGATTGCCCGTATCGGTTGTTCTAGACAAATAACTGCCGGGCAATACTGTGACATTCTGTTGCTGATAGAGCCCCTGAGCAAACTGTGCATCATCAATTGGTGTTTGAGGCCAGAGATAGAAGCTGGCGCTGGGTTCGGTGAAAGCCATCGTGCCGCGCAAGATATCGGTGACCGCGGCAAATTTTTCTCTGTAGAGGGCACGATTGGCTATAACATGGTCCTCATCACCCCAAGCTGCGACAGAGGCTGCCTGTACTGGTAGAGATAAGGCGCAACCATGGTAGGTCCGATAGCGCAAAAATGTCTCGATAATACTGCTGTCCCCAGCAATAAAGCCAGAGCGCAATCCAGGCAGATTGGAACGCTTTGATAAACTGTGAAATACCATGCAGCGAGCGAAATCATGGCGCCCTAATTGCCGGCACGCATCGAGTAATCCAAGCGGTGGGTTGTCCTCTTGAAGATAGACTTCGGAATAACATTCGTCACTGGAGAGTACAAAGTCATATTTATCTGCCAGTTCGATAATCTGTTGATACTGCGCTAGCGACATCACCGCGCCAGTGGGATTGCCGGGTGAGCACAGCTGGAATAGCTGACAGCGTTGCCAAACGGTCTCGGGAACTTGGCTGATATCAGCAATAAAATCATTCTCGACTACGGTATCGAGATAATATAGTTCGGCGCCTGCTAATATCGCCGCGCCTTCATAGATTTGATAAAAAGGATTGGGCGAGATAACCACGGGGTCAGATTCACCGCTCTCAATAATCGCTTGGGTAAAGGCAAATAATGCTTCTCTGGTGCCTGCGACGGGCAATACATGGCGCTCCGCATCTATATGCTCTGCGCTGAGTTGAAAGCGCTGTTGCAGCCATTGGCAGATAGCTTGCCGTAACGGTAAACCACCTCTGGTTGAGGGGTAAACCGCTAGCTGATCAATGTTGTCACAGAGTGTTTGCTTAACAAAATCAGGCGCAGGATGTTTCGGTTCGCCAATCGACAGGGCGATATGGGAGAGATGCTGCGGCGGTTCAATGCCCGCCTTCAACTGATTGAGCTTCTCAAAGGGGTAGGCATGTAGCTTATGTAGGTTTGGGTTCATAGTTTTTCTGTATCGTTAGTGCCAGACTTTTGCCTTGGGCATTTCTACGTCGATTACATCCTGTTGATTGCGAGAGTCTAGCTCGCTGCAAATAATATTTTGTATTTCTTGACTTAGTTGTTGGTCATTTAGCGGCCTGTGTTGTTGATCGGTCACATAAAAAGTGTCCTCAACTCGTTCGCCTAAGGTTGATATTTTTGCATTGTAAAGATTCAAATCATAACGTAAAAATATGGTCGCTAGATGAGCCAGTAGACCCGGTCGATCCGGTGTTATTACCTCGATCACTGTGCTGTTGGTCTCGGCATCATTGCGCAGTGAGGCGACGGTTTTGAGAGTGAAGTTTTTTAACTGACGTGGTGTGCGACGGCTGATGTCAAAGCTAACAGAACTGGGATCGACAATGCCTTTGTGTAGAGTCTCCACCACTAGACTGCAGAGCTTGCTGTCATTACCTATGGGGCGATCAGTCTCGTCGAGCACATAGAATACATCGAAGGCTCGATTGTCACTGGTAGTATGTAGTCTAGCGTCTTGAATGTTGAGTTGTAGCTTGTCGAGAACCGCGGCAATAATTGCAAAGATATTTTGCTGTCCCTTGGTATGCACGAAGATCTGTGTCGCAACAGGAATCTCCACACCGACATCACAAAGTGTTATGACTGGCTTAGAGGGGTCCGGATTGTCAATAATCGCACGGGTAAAAGAGGCGATATCCTCCGCTCGCTCACGAAGGAAAAACTCTTCATCCACATCTGACCAGACTTTAAGTGCTTGTTCTTCACTTATGCTTTGCTCTAGTAACAGATGAGTAGCAGCTGTTTTAGCCTCTGCGACCCAGGCGGACTTATCAGCAGGGATCCCCAAACCTTGCTGCAAAGCGCGCTTGGTTTCGAAATAAAGGTTGCGCATAAGTGAGCCTTTCCAGTCAGTCCACAGTCTAGGATTGGTAGCATTAATATCGGCGACAGTCAGTACATATAGATACTCCAGATGCATAAGATCGCCACAATGTTTGGCAAACTTATAGATAACATCGGGGTCGGAGGTGTCCTCACGCTGGGATACTGTTGACATCAACAGATGATTTTCCACCAACCACTGTAACAGTTTTATCTCCTGGGGTTGCAAACCATGACGTGTTGCAAAGTCAGCAATATCCGCTGATCCCAGTAATGAGTGATCGCCGCCACGACCCTTGGCGATATCATGATAAAGAGCGGCAATTATAATGAGTTCAGGCTTGGGCAGATTCTTAAAAATATGTGCCGACTCCGGAAACTGTTCAGCGATCTCAGGTCGGGCCAGACGACGAATATTGCGTACCACCTGCAAGGTGTGTACATCCACAGGATAGATATGAAACAGGTCATGCTGAGTTTGGCCGACAATTTTGCCAAACTCTGGCAGATAACTGCCCAGAATACCGTACCTGTTCATGCGCTGGAGCTGAGCTGATAGATTATATGGTGCTTTAAGAATGCGCATAAATAGGTCGCGATTGATCTGATTTGCCCTAAATGCATCATCGATTAGATTTCTGTGCAGGCGGATCTGCCGGATAGTCGAGGCGCGGATACCTTTTATACCCTCATTTTCACCCATGATGGCAAATACCTCGAGTAAGGCAGAGGGATTGGTTATAAACACCTCCTCACTCGTGGTATCTAGGTACTCGTCGCGAACAACAAAATCAGCATTGATCGGTCTGATGACTTTGGTTTTGTTTTTACGATAGATGGCCTCATCGAGGTATTGCAATAAAACATCATTGAGCTCGCGAATAGATAGCACTACTTGATAGTAGCGCTGCATAAACTTTTCCACGCCCAAGCGACTTTTGCTATCGGTGTAGCCAAACATGCTTGCCAGTTTGCGTTGGTAGTCAAAGAGTAAACGCTCTTCAGGTCGACCGGCCAGCAGGTGCAAGCCATAGCGAACTTTCCACAGAAATTCTTCATCGCGACGCAAAGTGAGATATTCCTCTTCAGAGAGAAACCCTGCAAGAACAAGCTGAGAGCGGCGGTGCACATCAAAGTGACGCTTAGCGGTCCAATTAATTAACTGAATATCGCGCAAGCCGCCGGGAGCCTCTTTAACATTAGGCTCCAAGTTATATTCTGTATCATCGTGTTTAAGATGACGTGCGCGCTGCTCGTCTATCTTGCCTCTGTAAAAATTGCTAGATGACCATATTTTTTTTGGTCCGGTCTTTTTCAGCATTGCTTGACGCAGAGACTGATCACCACATAACAGTCTTGTTTCCATAAGGTTGGTGGCGACGCTAATATCTGCTCTGGCTTCGTCCACACATTGTGATAGAGAGCGCACGCTGTGGCCGATTTTGAGCTGAATATCCCATAGGAAAGTCAGAAATTGCTCGATACTTTGACGGTATTTTTGCGTTCGACTGCGACGCATTAGTATCAGTAGATCAATATCTGAATGGGGGTGTAGCTCACCGCGACCGTAGCCACCCACAGCGATTAGGCTGATGTCTTTGTCCCATTGAAATCGACTCCACGCGTAGATCAAAATAATGTCGGCAAATTGCGCCGCTTCATTGACCAATGTGTGAACTTCCTCTCCCTCGTGAAACCGGTTGTCAAAATGATTGCGAGCAGCGCTTAAGGCATTGCGAAACACGGTCACGGGATCTTCTGTGAGTAGGCTGGCAGC
>JASLVT010000124.1 GCA_030741175.1 Porticoccaceae bacterium | reverse complement strand
ATTTTTTTAACTTCTATCATTAACTTATACTTAATCTAGACTCATTTTGGAGAAGTCTTTATGGCGACTGAACGCACCTTATCTATTATCAAACCCGATGCCGTAGCAAAAAATGTTGTTGGCCAAATTCTCAGCCGCTTTGAAGCCGCCGGTCTTAAAATTGTCGCCTGCAAGATGCAGCATCTGAGCCGTGAACAAGCGGAAGGATTTTATGCCGAGCACAGCGAGCGCCCCTTTTTCAATGACCTAGTTGATTTTATGACCTCTGGTCCTGTCTCTGTGCAGGTGCTAGAAGGTGAGAATGCTGTAATGGCCAATCGTGATCTGATGGGTGCTACTAACCCTCAGGAAGCTGAAGCGGGCACTATCCGCGCCGACTTTGCGCAATCGATCGATGCCAATGCAGTCCATGGTTCAGATTCGACGACGTCTGCAGCACGAGAGGTCGCCTACTTTTTCGCTGACAATGAGATCTGCCCTCGATAGGTGGTTTCTTATTACTGAGCGCGCAGGAAAACTATGTCTCAGGTAGTAGAAGTAATCTCTAGCAACGCCGAACCCCAGCAAGAAAAAATTAACTTGCTGGGGTTTTCTGCATCCAAGCTAGGTGACTTTTTCGAAGAAATTGGCGAGAAACGTTTCCGAGCCACGCAGATAATCAAGTGGATTCATCAGATGGGCGAGTGCGATATCGACCAGATGACCAACCTGTCCAAAGATTTGCGAGAAAAACTGAAAACCCTCGCTGAAATCAGGTTACCAGAGGTGGTGAGCTGTCAGGATTCTGCCGATGGTACACGCAAGTGGTTGATCAAAGTAGAGGGTGGCAGCTGTATTGAAATGGTCTATATCCCCGAGCGCGAGCGGGGTACGCTGTGTGTTTCCTCGCAGATTGGCTGTGCCTTGGACTGCAGTTTCTGCGCCACCGGTAAGCAGGGGTTTAATCGCGACCTCAATGCGGCGGAAATTATTGGCCAACTATGGATTGCCGCCGATTCCTTTGGCCAGTTTGAGCACAAGGCGCCACGCCGGGTCACTAATGTGGTGATGATGGGTATGGGCGAACCACTGATGAATTTCGACAATGTTGTCGACGCCATGAATATTATGCTTGAAGACAACGCCTATGGTTTGTCCAAGCGCCGGGTGACGCTGAGTACCGCAGGGGTGGTGCCGGCACTGGATAAGCTGGCTGATGTCTCCGATGTATCTCTGGCCATCTCACTGCATGCGCCCAACGATGAGTTGCGCAATGAGCTGGTGCCGATTAATCGCAAATATAATCTCAAAGCCTTTATTCGCAGCGCCGCCGATTATATTGACAAGATGCCGGATAATCGGCGCAAAGCCACGGTCGAATATACCCTGATCGATCAGGTTAATGATCGATCAGTGCACGCCAGAGAACTGGCTGAATTACTTAAGGATCTACCCTGCAAGATTAATCTGATCCCGTTTAACCCGTTTCCGGGGTCCGATTACAAGCGGGTTACCAATACCGCATTGGACCGATTTAGAGATATTTTGGCAGGCGAGGGCTACACGGTGACTGTGCGCACCACTCGCGGTGATGATATTGCCGCTGCCTGTGGTCAATTGGCTGGAGAGGTCAATGATCGCACCAAGCGACAAGCCCGGTATAAGAAAAAGCTCGATCAGGCGCAGGCCGGAGAGCACGCAGCAGAACAGGTGGTAAAAATAGTCGAATAGGGGAAAAAGGAGTTTTACACAGAGGGATTCTGACCATGAGATTATCTGGCTATTTGCTCTTAGCCGTAGTGGTTGCAACAGCATTGGGCTGTGTTGCTAATTCGGGTACTGGCAGGGGTTCTGTGGATCAAGAGAGAGCCGCAACTCAGCATATTCAGTTGGCACTGCGCTACATAGGTAGCAACAATATTGATCTGGCGAGACTGCATTTGCACAAAGCGGAGCGATTTGATTTTCACACCGGTCGTTCGCAACTGTACAATGCTCATGCGTTGCTTTACCAAATAGAAGGGGAAGTGGAGCTAGCGGAAGATTATTTCCGCAAAGCGGTTTCCGCAGATAAAAACGACAGTGTGGTGCGCTATAATTTTGCCGCATTTTTATACGGTCAGGGGCAATATAAACTGGCCCTGCAGCAGATACAACGCGTTAATGAGGATCTGAGTTACCCGCGTCGGGCACAGGCATTGTATATTTTAGGCTTGGCTCAGCGTCAAACGGATCAGTTCGCAGTGGCACTTGAGTCCTTTGCTAAAGCGAATCAGGTGGCACCGGCCTTTGCAGCACCCTATTTAGAGGCCGCAGAGATATACTTTGCGCAGGGCAAGTTGCCTATTGCCAAGCGCCTTTTGCGGCAGTACGGTAACTTGGAGGCGCCCAGTGCAAGAAGCCTGTGGCTTGGTATCCGAGTTGATAATGGTATTGGTAATAGTAGCGCGGTAGCAAGGCAGGGGTTGCAGTTAGAAAATTTATTTCCCAATTCCAGTGAAGCGATGGAATACCAACAATGGTTAACGCAGTAGCGAGAGAGTATTAGTGTTTAGTGAGTCACCCATTATAAGACGCAAATCGCGACAAATTATGGTCGGCAATGTGCCGGTCGGTGGTGGCGCGCCTATCTCTGTGCAGAGCATGACCAATACTAGTACCGCAGACGTTGCCGCTACGGTTGAGCAGATACGGCGTATTCAGGCCGCTGGTGCCGATATTGTGCGAGTATCTGTGCCCTCATTGGAGGAGGCTGAAGCCTTTGGTCAGATCCGTCAGCAGGTGGATATTCCATTGGTTGCCGATATTCACTTCGATCATCATATTGCTATGCGCGTGGCTGATCTGGGCGTTGATTGTCTGCGCATCAATCCGGGTAATATCACTCGCGAGGATCGATTGCGTGAGGTTATTGCCAAGGCGAGAGATCTCAATATCCCCATTCGTATCGGCGTCAATGCTGGTTCGTTGGGCAAAGACTTATTGCGCAAATACAATGAGCCCACCGCTGAGGCTATGGTCGAGTCGGCTATGCGCAATGTTGAATTACTCGATAAATATGACTTCCAAGATTTTAAGGTCAGCGTTAAAGCCTCAGATGTGTTTATGGCCGTGGCGGCCTATCGCGATCTGGCCGCCAGAATTGAACAGCCATTGCATTTGGGCATTACCGAAGCTGGCGGTCTGCGCTCAGGTACGGTGAAATCTGCAATAGGTCTGGGTACATTACTGCTCGAAGGTATTGGCGATACTATTCGCATCTCACTGGCTGCAGACCCTGCCGAAGAGGCGAAGGTGGCCTGGGATATGTTGCGCAGCTTGCGTCTGCGTAGCAAAGGTATCAACTTTATTGCCTGCCCTAGCTGTTCACGTCAAAATTTCGATGTGATTAAGACGGTGAATGAGCTGGAAAGCCGGCTTGAGGATGTTACTGTGCCCATGGATGTGTCGATTATCGGGTGCATTGTCAATGGTCCCGGAGAGGCGAAAGAGTCAGACTTTGGGTTGACTGGAGGCACGCCAGCTAACTTGGTGTATTTGGATGGTAAACCGGATCATAAGTTAACCAATGATAATCTGGTTGACCGCTTGGAAGCAGAAATTCGTGCCAAGGCGGCGGCGAAAGAAAAACAGCTGGCAGCAGATACTGCCAATTTAATCGCTAAGGCATAAAATAGAGCGCTACGGCGCAATAAAGAGCAAGCTATGAAAATCCAATCGATCAGGGGCATGAACGATTTGCTTCCAGAACAATCGGCCGTTTGGCAGTATCTCGAGAGAGTAGTGGCCGAGCTGTTGGATCATTATGGCTATCGCGAAATTCGTTTTCCCATCCTTGAGCAAACGGAACTGTTTAAGCGCGCGGTCGGTGAGGTCACCGATATTGTCGAGAAAGAAATGTACTGCTTTGATGACCGCAATGGCGATAGCCTGAGTTTGCGCCCAGAGGGGACCGCTGGCTGTGTGCGCGCCTGTACTGAAAATGGTCTGTTGCATAATCAGTCGCAGCGGTTGTGGTATTCAGGCCCGATGTTTCGCCATGAGCGCCCGCAAAAAGGCCGTTTGCGTCAGTTTCACCAAATAGGGGTCGAAGCCTTTGGTCTCGATGGTCCCGATATTGATGCCGAACTATTGCTGATGACAGCGCGACTTTGGCAACAGCTGAATATCGATCATGCCGTTACATTGCAGATTAACTCTTTGGGTACCGCCGCCGATCGAGCCACTTATAGGGCGGCATTAGTTGAATTCCTCAATGCCCGTTATGAGCAGCTTGATAATGATAGCCAACAGCGCCTGACATCAAATCCCATGCGTATTCTGGACAGTAAAGATCCACAGACTCAGGCATTGCTCAATGATGCGCCCAGCCTGAGCGATTTCATTGACCAGTCGTCCCGTGATCATTTTGATCAACTCTGTGCCGTGCTTGATGCAGCGAATATCAGCTATGAGATAAACCCTAGATTAGTGCGCGGTCTCGATTATTACAGCAAAACCGTCTTTGAGTGGGTTACCGACAGTCTGGGTGCTCAGGGCACTGTCTGTGCCGGTGGCCGCTATGATGGTCTGGTTGAGCAGTTGGGTGGCAAGCCCTGTCCGGGTGTGGGTTTTGCCATGGGTGTGGAAAGGCTGGTGTTGTTGCTTGACGAGTTGGGCGTTGTCCCTGATAGTATCGGCCAGCCGGTGGACCTGTATCTGCTAGCAGTGGGTGAGGTGCAGCAGTCAGCACTGGTGTTGGCGGAAATGTTGCGCAACGATTGTCCCCAGATCAGGTTACAAACACATTGCGGTGGTGGCAGTTTTAAGTCACAGATTAAAAAAGCGGACAAAAGCGGTGCTACCATTGCACTGATATTGGGTGAGGATGAAGTTGCATCCAATACTATAGGGGTTAAGTA
>JASLVT010000123.1 GCA_030741175.1 Porticoccaceae bacterium | reverse complement strand
CGACATAATCCGCTCTGTGAAGATGGCCAGGGTGTCAAAGTTATCCTGCTAGAGTCTCCCGATGTAGCTAATCTTGGTGTGGGTGAGGGGACGTGGCCGACCATGCGGGACACGTTGAGACAAATCGGACTATCAGAAGTCGATTTTTTACGATCCTGTGATGTTAGTTTCAAGCAGGGCTCTCAGTTTATCAATTGGCAGCGGGGAGAAGGTGAGTCTTATTACCACCCTTTTGTTCCGCCAGGCGGATATGGTTCGATCAATCTTGCGGCACACTGGTTGCAACGTCGTGGCGATAGCAACTTTGCCGATAGCGTTTGTCCCCAGGGCAAGATCTGTGATTTAGGCCTCGCACCAAAGACACCACAGACGCCTGAGTATGCATTTGGTCTTAATTACGGCTATCACCTCAATGCCGGAAAATTCGTTGAACTACTGCAGCGGCACTGTGTAGAGAAATTGGGGGTAGAGCACCAGCTGGGCCATGTGGATCAGGTGCTGAGTGCAGAAAATGGGGATATTGCCGCCTTATCCCTGAAAAATGGTGATGAAATTTACGCTGATTTATTTGTTGATTGCACTGGCTTTGCCGCCCTGTTGATTGGCAAGCATTACAATGTTCCTTTTGTCTCACAGCGAGGCTGCCTATTTAATGATACTGCCCTCGCCGTGCAGGCTAATCATGCCAGTGAGGATACACCGATTGCCTCGTGCACAAAATCCACCGCACAATCCAGCGGTTGGGTTTGGGATATTGCGTTGCCGACTAGACGCGGTATTGGCCATGTTTTTTCTAGCCAGCACGTATCATTGGAAAAAGCTGAAGATGAATTGCAGCGTTATCTTGATGCAGACCCCGCCTTGGCTAAGGACCAACCCAGCCCGCGCAAAATAACGTTTCAGCCCGGCCACAGAGAAACCTTCTGGTATAAAAACTGTGTTGCCGTTGGTGTGTCGGCGGGCTTTGTTGAGCCGCTTGAAGCCAGCGCCTTGGTGCTAATTGAAAAATCAGCAGAATTTATTAGCAATAATTTGCCCCAAGATAGACCAGCAATGACGGTTGTTGCTAAGCGTTTTAATGAGATTATCGGCAAGTATTGGGTCGATATTATTGACTTTCTGAAGCTACATTATGTCTTGTCTGAGCGCACAGATTCCGACTATTGGCGAGAGCACAGTGAGTCGGGAACCATCCCAGAGAGTCTGCAGGATTCACTCGATTTATGGCGCTCCCATGTGCCCTGGGTGTCTGACAGCAATAATCGAGTTGAGTTATTCTCCGCCGCCAGTATTCAATATGTACTCTATGGTATGGGCTTTGTCACAGATATTAGCAGTAGTCGCTACCGGAGCTGGAATAAAGATGCCGCTTTAGCCGATAGGCTGATGCAAGATAATCTGGGTAAAACCGAGGCATTGATGGCGAGCCAGCCGAGCAATCGTGATCTACTTAATCTTGTTCGTGGCGCTTAACCTGTCAATAATTGCCATATATTAGTCACCGAATTCTATAAAGCTGGTCACTGTGAGGCGTCCAGTCTCCGGGCTGGGGTCGAAATTATAACCAGGCCGAATAATACCAGAGTGCAGGCTCGACCCACGATACATTAACAAGCGGTTATAGACTGCACTGTGAGAGGCAATTTCTGAATAATCCTCGGTATCGCCACAGATATAATGGGTGGGTTGATCTGTGGGGTTTTGGAAGCGCTCGACAATACTTTTTTCGTAGTTACCAATGCGATCCTTATTAATATATTCATACCCCGTCGCATTATGTCGATAGAACGAGGTGCCGGAGTCCAGCGCATCGCACAAATAATGGATAACCGCCAAACTATCTCTTGATGGCGCATCAAAATGAGGGATGCGTTGCATTAGCTTTAACTGATCTGGCGCATGGGTAACAATGGAATAAGCGGATACAGCTTTTTTGATTTTGCGAAGATCAAGTCTAAAAAAGTCCTGAATGATGCCATGAAAATTTTTTACCAGGGCGACGATATAGGCATCTGAAATTGCCATTCTTATACCGGGGTAAAAGCTATCGGCAACGGCGAAATTATTACCTGCAATGGCCTGCTGCCTGAGAACATCGGCCCCTTGCATATAGTTGTCGACTCTGACTAATTCCTGCTGATCTGCGCCAATTTTCGAACATGCAATGTCTATGTTTTCACAGGGTACATAATGTGATCTGTCATCAACAGGCATTTTTCTTTCTCTTCCTCGGTGCGATATCTATCAGCATAGTATTGATGGATATAGCCATAAGCAAGTGGCATTACAATGGATCAGGTAAAGGGAACGTTTGCGATGACGATTTTACTCAGCTCGGGGTAATGCCTTCTCATCTGTTTTCACTCGGCAATTCTTGGCAAAAATTTACATCCACTTATGTATTTTAATAGGGCGGATTTGCTAGTCTTGAACGTCTTCTATCATGGCTTATATTCCGCTTTTCTTAGCCAACAAATGCGAGTAAAAAGGCGGTTAATATTATAAAAATATACCAATGGAGTCCTTTGATGAGTGTTGTACATTACATAATGGCGGGTTTAATTCTTTTGGCAGTAGCTGGCTGTGATTCCAGCAATGTTGTCAGCGACAAAAGTGCGGATAAAAACAATAGCGCCGCTGCTACCATCCATCCCGAAATATGGCCAAAACAACAGTCGCCATTGCCCAGAAATGAAAGTGATGAGCAGCGCATTGCGGCACTTATCAGTGAAATGACGCTGGAGGAAAAGGTCGGTCAAGTTATACAGGCAGATATTGGCTCTGTCACCCCAGATGAGGTGCGTGAATACCATTTAGGCTCCGTACTCAATGGTGGTAACTCTGCCCCTGGCGGCGATAATCGAACTACCCCTGATGCTTGGGTTGCACTTGCGGATGAATTTTGGCTCGCGTCTACGGATAAAAGCAGCGGTAGAATTGGTATCCCTGCCCTATGGGGGACAGATGCAGTCCATGGCCACAATAACATTGTCGGCGCAACGCTTTTTCCCCATAACATTGGCCTCGGTGCCGCCAATGATGCCGATTTAATGCATGAAATTGGTACTGTAACCGCCAAAGAGATACTGGTGACTGGTTTGGATTGGACTTTTGCTCCAACCATTGCGGTAGTACGTGACGATCGTTGGGGTCGCACCTATGAGAGCTATTCTGAGGATCCTGCAATTGTTGAAAAGTATGCTGGTTACCTTGTTGAGGGTCTTCAAGGCAAGCTCAGTGACAACACGTTTCTCGATGATGACCATTTGATTGCAACAGCGAAGCATTTCCTGGGTGACGGTGGCACGGTTAATGGTCGTGATCAGGGTGATAATATTTCAAGTGAAGAGGAGTTGCGCGATATACAGGGTGCTGGTTACCCAGTAGCTATTAATCGCGGTGTGCAGGCGGTTATGGCATCTTTCAACAGCTGGCATGGTCGAAAATTGCACGGTTACAAAGAGCTTTTAGACGATGTGCTTGTAGAGCAAATGGGCTTCGATGGCTTCGTAGTGGGTGACTGGAATGGCCATGGCCAAGTCGAAGGTTGCACCAATGAGTCTTGTGCGGCCTCCTTTAATAATGGCCTCGATATGTTTATGGCACCTGATAGCTGGCGAGAGCTCTACGTGAATACCTTAGCTCAGGCAAAAAGCGGTGAAATTAGCATGGACCGTTTAGATCAAGCGGTGGGGCGTATTTTACGGGTAAAACTTCGCGCGGGGCTGTTCGATGCTGGCTTGCCATCAGAGCGTAAGTACGCGGGGCGCTATGAGTTACTGGCGGCACCTGAACATAGAGAAATTGCACGACGCGCTGTACGCCAATCATTGGTATTGCTGAAGAATGAAAAGCAGCTATTACCACTGTCTCCAACTGCCAATATTCTGGTTGCCGGTGATGGTGCTGACAATATTGGTAAGCAGACAGGTGGTTGGACGCTGTCATGGCAGGGCAGGGGAAATCTTAAAGAGCACTTCCCCAATGGCGTTTCCATTTTTGACGGTATTAAGGCGCAGGTGAGTGCGGCTGGCGGTACTGCGACATTAAGTGTAACAGGTGAGTATGAAACCAAACCCGATGTGGCTATCGTGGTATTTGGAGAGGATCCTTACGCAGAATTTCAGGGTGATCGCCCGCATCTAGACTTTCAGTCTGAAGATGGCTTGGCGCTATTAAAGACATTCAAGTCACAAGGTATTCCAACAGTAGCGGTGTTCCTGTCAGGACGACCGATGTGGATGAATCCAGAGCTTAATGCATCAGATGCTTTTGTTGCTGCCTGGCTACCGGGTACAGAAGGCGGTGGTATTGCCGATGTTCTGCTACGTAAAGCCAATGGTGATATTCAATATGATTTTCATGGCAAGTTGTCTTTTTCATGGCCGCGAACCGGCATGCAGACAGCTGTGAATGTGGGTGATGCTGATTACAACCCACTGTTCGCCTATGGTTATGGGCTCAAATATGCAGATCAAGGCTCTGTGGCTGAGTTGTCAGAGGACCCGCAGCTAGGAGATAAAGCTGAAGGGCAAAGTGGCAGTTTCTTGAAGGCTGGTGAGCCTGTTCTCCCTTGGCGTCTGGCTATGCATGATGCTGGCGGCGCTATTCAGGTAACAACTTCAAAGGCTGTCAGTGCCGCTAGTGCCGTCACTATGACAGCAGTCGATTACAAAGCACAGGAAGACGCGCGGCTATTTGCTTTTATTGACGATGCTCGAGTAGCAATTGAAGGCGAGCCTATCGATATTTCACGTGAATCCAATGGCGATATGGCGCTACAAATCGAATATCAGGTATTGGGTGATAGCGTCGCTGACACAACGCTAAGTGTTGGTTGTGGTGAGGGGTGCTCTGGCAATTTGGATATCACCAGTGGAC
>JASLVT010000122.1 GCA_030741175.1 Porticoccaceae bacterium | reverse complement strand
TCCACCAATAATGGTTTATTGGTTAACGCCGTGTTCAATGCTGGCCCAGCTCACAATGCTGATATTAGACCTGGCGATATTGTCACCAAAATCAATGGCATTTCAGTGACAGACCGCCAGAGAACAGCGAGCCAAATTGCTGACGTCGCGCCCGGACAGAGCATTGACCTTGAATTTCTGAGAGGAATTGAGACGCTCACCGTCACCGCTATTGCTGGATCACGCCCGACTAGCACTCAATAACAGATTGACGTCAGGCTAGTATCGACGCGAGACCATCCACCAACAGTTGATTGTCCTGAGAGGTGCCCACAGTGATACGCAAAAACTGGTCGATCCTCGGCTGTTGAAAATGCCTTACTATAATACCTTGCTGACGCAAATGGGTCGCGATAACTTCTGCTAACTCATTGTTGTGCCGAGCGAACACAAAATTGGCTGCTGAGGGTAAAATCTCAAAACCCAGCGTTTGCAACTGCTCAACTAACTGCTCGCGGCTACTGATAACCTGAGCGCAAGTTTGCTTAAAATAGCTCTCATCTTTAAATGAAGCGATCGCTGCGGCAATTTGCAGATGGCCTAGGGGATAGGAGTTAAAGCTATTTTTAACGCGGTCCAGACCTTCAATCAATGCCGCGTTAGCCATCGCATAACCAATTCTCAGACCTGCCAACGAGCGAGACTTTGATAAAGTGTGCACCACTAATAAGTTATCAAAACGATTGATTAGACCGACGGCACTCTGACCGCCAAAATCAATATAGGCCTCATCAACAACTACGACCGAATCTCGATTGGCCAACAATAATTGCTCAATATCACCGAGGGCTACCAATTTGCCGGTTGGTGCATTGGGGTTCGGAAAAATAATACCGCCATTGGCACGCTGATAGTCCCCCAAATCAATACTGAAATCCTTTGTCAGCGGTACTTTTTCAAACTCAATATCATACAGTTGACAAAACACAGGATAGAAACTGTAGGTAATATCCGGGAAAAAAATGGGTTTATTCTGCTTCAACAAACCATTGAAGATATGCGCCAACACCTCATCCGATCCGTTACCAACAAAGATTTGATTTTCCTCAAGCTGGTAATAATCCGCGATGGTTTGCTTTAATTCTTCAGCATGCGGTGGCGGATACAAACGCAAATCATCATTGAGCACCTGTTGCATTGCTTGCAACACATCTGGCGATGGCCCATAGGGATTCTCGTTAGTGTTTAATTTGGTGAGATTGCTGATTTTTGGCTGCTCCCCCGGCGTGTAGGGTTGCAGTTTTGTCACAAAATCACTCCAGTACCTGCTCATATCTGTGCTTTCTCAGTGAAACTACTTTTTAATACGGTATTCAGCAGACCGCGCATGGGCGGTCAACGATTCGCCTCGTCCCAACACCGAGGCCACCTTACCTAGATCTGAGGCGCCCTGCTCAGAACAATAAATCAATGAACTGCGCTTTTGAAAATCATAGACGCCCAATGGCGATGAAAACCTCGCCGTCGCTGACGTCGGTAATACGTGATTGGGCCCTGCGCAGTAATCGCCCAAGGCCTCTGCAGTATGACGACCCATAAAAATCGCACCAGCATGGCGAATTCTCGGTAACCACGCCTGGGGATCTTCTACAGACAACTCCAAATGCTCAGGAGCTATTTGGTTACACAGGGTAATCGCCTCATCGGCATCAGCCACCTTTATCAATGCACCGCGATTAGCCAGTGACTGCACAATAATATCTCGACGCTCCATTTGAGGTAGCAATGTCTCAATACTACGATAAACCGCATCCAAGTAATCGTCGTCCCAAGAAATCAAAATGGACTGCGCATCTTCATCATGTTCAGCCTGAGAAAATAAATCCATCGCAATCCAGTCCGGATCAGTCTTACCGTCGCAAATTACCAAAATCTCACTCGGCCCAGCCACCATATCCAAGCCCACAGACCCAAACACCATGCGTTTTGCGGTGGCCACATAAATATTGCCTGGTCCGACAATCTTATCTACTTTGGGGACGGTCTCTGTCCCAAAGGCCAGTGCGGCGATTGCCTGAGCCCCACCTAAGGTGAACACTTTATCGACCCCTGCAATGGCTGCAGCGGCCAAGACGATTGGGTTCAGCAGATCATCTGGTGCCGGCACCATCATAATCACTTCCTTGACTCCTGCTACTCGCGCAGGGATACAGTTCATCAACACCGATGATGGATAACTGGCCTTGCCGCCAGGCACATAGATACCCACGCGCTCCAACGGCGTTACCTGTTGACCCAACAGAGTGCCATCAGTCTCTTGATACTGCCAAGATTCCTGCACCTGATGATTGTGATAACTATGAATACGATCCGCAGCCGCCTGCAAGGCAGTCCTTGTAGCTGGCTCAATGGTCTCAAGCGCCTCCTGCAACTGCTCGGGGAGCAGAGCAATCTGTTCCATACTCTGACAATTGCGACGATCAAATTGATTGCTATACTCAATCAATGCCGCATCACCACGGTTCCTTACCTGCTGGAGTATCTCTGCAACTTTCGCCTCAACATCCGCGTTAGAAACCATTTCCCAAGCAATCAACTGGTTTAACGTTGGCAAAAAGTCTGCATCAGCAGTGTTAAGTCGGCTAAGTTTTACATTACTCATAGGGCGCTGGCCACGGCCTCTTCAAGCGCATCAACAATCGCTTGAATTTCAGTGTATTTGGTTTTCATTGCCGCCTTGTTAACAATTACTCTCGAACTGATGTCGGCAATTTCCTCTCGTGGCTCAAGGCCGTTAGCTCTTAAGGTATTACCAGTGTCAACTATATCCACAATTTCATGGGCTAAGCCGAGGATAGGTGCAATTTCCATCGCGCCGTAGAGTTTAATCAGATCTGCCTGCCGGCCTTGCGCGGCATAAAACTGGCGTGCCACATTGACATATTTTGTTGCCACACGCAGTCGCCCAGCTTGAACCTGTGCTCCCACCGGCACAGCTGTCATAAGCTTGCATCGAGCAATACCCAAGTCCAATGGTTCATAGTAGCCATCACCCTGATGCTCCAGCAGGCCGTCCTTACCTGCCACACCGATATCAGCGGCACCAAACTGTACATAGGTTGGCACATCAGAACCCCGCAAAATCAGCAGTCGTAAACCTGGGTTGTTGGTTGCAAACACCAGCTTACGGCTGGTCGCAATATCTTCAGACGGCACAATGCCTGCAGCCTCTAACAGCGGCAACGTCTCTTTTAAAATTCGGCCCTTAGTCAGAGCCAGTGTAATCTGTGTCATAAAACCCATTCGATCTCCGAGCGCATTAATTGAGTTGATATCTACCAACCACTCTAACTGGGCACTCGCTTAATTTTACAGCCCAACTGCTGTAACTTTTCCTCAATACATTCATAACCGCGATCAATATGATAAATCCGATCAACGACGGTTTCACCTTCGGCCACCATACCGGCGATAACCAGCGCAGCCGAGGCACGCAAATCAGAAGCCATTACCGGAGCACTTTTCAATTTCTCAACACCCGTCACTATGGCGGTATTGCCTTCAACCATAATGTCCGCACCCATGCGATTGAGCTCCTGCACCTGCATAAGTCGGTTTTCAAAAATGGTCTCCGTTATCATACCCGTACCCTCGGCCACTGTATTAACTGCTGTTAACTGCGCTTGCATATCAGTTGGAAAGGCTGGATATGGCGCGGTTTTAAGATTGATAGCCTTGGGCCGTTTGCCTTGCATATCCAATTCGATCCAGTCATCTCCTTGGCTAATCAGGGCTCCTGTCTCTTCGAGCTTAAGTAATACGGCTTCTAATGCTGAGGGATCGGTCTGCGTGCATTTAACCTTGCCACCGGTTGCCGCCGCTGCCGCCAAGTAGGTACCCGTTTCTATACGGTCAGGCATCACTGTGTAATAACCGCCCCGCAACTTCTCAACACCGTTGATAGTGAGCCTATTAGACCCCGCACCCTGCACATCAGCACCCCAAGTATTCATGCAGTTGGCCAGGTCAACAATTTCCGGTTCGCGAGCGGCATTTTCAATGACTGTGGTGCCCTCTGCCAGTGCCGCTGCCATCATCAAATTTTCCGTGGCCCCAACGGACACCATATCCATCAATATATGAGCGCCCTTTAAACGCCCGTCAGAGCGAGCTCGGATATAGCCATCATCTACTTGTATAGTCGCCCCCATCGCCTCTAATCCACGCAGATGCAGATCAACTGGGCGACTACCGATAGCACAACCACCGGGGAATGACACATTCGCCTCACCATACCTCGCTAACATGGGGCCGAGCACCAAAATAGATGCACGCATTGTTTTGACCAACTCGTACGGCGCAGTCAGGCTATTCAGCGTTGAAGTATCCACCTCAAGGCGCATTTTCTCATCAATACTAACAGTGACTCCCAGAGCACCTAGTAGCTCTATGGTGGTGGTAACATCCTGCAAATGGGGCAGATTAGCAATAGTGGCGGTGCCCTCGGACAGCAATGCTGCAGACAAAATCGGTAGGGCGGCATTTTTGGAGCCGGAAATCCACACTTCGCCGCGCAGCACCACGCCTCCTTGAATGATTAGTTTATCCATCGGATAACCTCAGAGTTTATGAATCAAGCCGCAGGGCCATTAGCCTCGTTCAGTCCACTCTTGATGAGTGAACGTTTTCATATTGACGGCATGAATCTCACCAGAGGAAATCTGCTCTTGTAGGGCAGCATAAACCTGCTGTTGTCTTTGTACTGGTCGTTTGCCCTCAAAAATGTCGCCGATTGCAACAATATTGAAGTGTCCGCCCTCAGTCTCGACCTGAAACTTACAGTCAGGCAGAGCTCCTTCAAGTAGCGCTTTTACATCATTGGGATTCATTTAATCACTCTTGTATTGAAATATACGTTG